>CAYXEY010000155.1:0-9904 GCA_964464105.1 uncultured Planctomycetaceae bacterium | reverse complement strand
GGCCACGCTCAGCTATCAATCCGGCTATACACACATCGACCTGGTCACACAGATCGGAGCCACCTCGGTGACCAACCCCTCGGACGGCTCGATCCCCGAGGAAGTGAGCATAGACATTTATGATTTCGGGGCCTTTCCGACCGTGCAACGCGAATCGAACCTCGTGCAACTGGGCGCGACCGTGCTGGCGTGGCAATCTGAATATGTACAGATGGCGAATCTCCTCAAGGCCGCCGGCGATCGTTACAAGCTTGAAAGCGGCCTCGCCGCGCCGCACCTCGAGTTTGAGTTCAAGAAAGAAGCCCCCTCGGGCATGCTGAGCATCAAGCAGATTCGCCGCCTGCCAGTGCCCAGCGCCACACCCACGATCACTCCCTTCCTCATCAACGAGCCGACCGAATACTGCGTGTTCCAGGGCGAGGCCGGCGACGCCATGGCCAACCATCGACTCAAATGCCGCTTGAATCTCTCCACCCGCAGCATGCGCCTGACGCCGGCGAACCTGGCGCAAACAATCATCGCCAATGTGGATATGGAATACGCCGCCGAGTGCGATATTCACACGATTGCGTCACCGATGAACGCCATGCCCGCCCACACCTACAGTCTCGTCGGACAGCAAACCCGCGACGGCTGGCGCTTCGATCACCTCAACAATGCACGTCAATACACGCTGCAGATCGACGGCGTCAGCGCATTGGTGTCCGAGGTGCAAAGCCCGATCCTTACGCTCCGCGATCTCGGCCAATTCGCCCCCAGCTACAGCCACAAGTGTCTGCTCCTTAATGTCGAGATGGAAAACCCCGTTCCCTACGCCCCCGGAACGCCGATTTTCGATCCGGAGGAAGTCGCCGTGCTGTGTCCCTGTCGGGATCCCGGCTCATCGGAATTCGGGGCGCCTCGTATTCACGAAGGTCCCAACGGCGTGTCTGTCACGACTACCTATCGGTATGTCACCGAGACTTTCGGCTTCGGCGGTTTCACGTTCCCGTTGGATCGTTTCGATCACACGGTCATCACTGGCTTGACCACGACGCCGATCATTTTGACGAGCATGTACTCGCAATCGTTCCGTCCGCAACATCACAACTTCGGCGAACACCTGGTCTTCGAACCGCATCTGGAGCCAAATCTGCCGCAGCAGCAACGCGCCGAACTCGACGCGGCCGGCATCCGCATCATTCACGTGCTTGGCGGACAGTTCGGCGGCGAAGGCGATTTCGCCTACTTCTCGAACGCGACATCAGGCCAGCCGTGCGGCCCGTGCGCCGGCGTGTATGACGCCGATGTGAACGGGGATCAGCTGCGCGATGGCCGCGACGTCAATCGCTTTGTACAGGTGGTCATCGGCGCGCCGTCGCTCCCCGCCGAGCGCTGCGGGGCGGATGTCGACCGAAACGGCATCGCCAACCTGCAGGACGTTGGCCCGTTCGTGCAGTGCATGATGGGGATGTGCCCGTAGCGTCCCTCCTCCGTGGGGGACGAACCGCGGAGATGCGCGCGGCAATCAATCTGCCGGTGCCTATAGAGGGAGGCCACTACAGCCGCAGGAAATACTCCATCAATTCGCAGCCGCGCTCGATCTGCAAATCGCTTCGCGCGGCGGTTTCTTCGCAGAAATTCGGAGCGCCGACCACCGTTGCAACGCCGGTGCCCGCCATGACGAACGGAACCGGCGAGGCATCCGCCATGCTGCGGCGCGTTGAGAACGTGTGATCAGCTGTGACGAGAAGCCGCCAGCGATCTTCGCTTGCGAGATGTGCCGCCAGCGGCGCCACAACCTTCGCGTCGATACGCTCCAGTCCGGTCCGCTTGGCGATCACATCGCCCGACAGGCCGGCCCGGACGAGTGCCTCAATATGCACAACGACCAGATCATGATGCTCGAGGGCAGCGATCGCAGCGCGACCCGCGGATTCGAATTCACTCAATGTTCCATCGATCCCGGTTGCAACCGTGATCGGCGTCATACCGAGAAGTTTCGCAAGTCCGACGCCGAAATCTGAATCGCACACCAGCGCCGCACGAATTCCATATTGATGCCTGAATCTCGGAAAGATCGGCGTCACGCCCTGTCCCCACAACCACAATCCTGAGGCCGGCGTTTCGCCCAAGTCGCGCCGCACCTGGTTGATCTCATGCCTGGACAGGATTGCGTTCGCCCGATCGAGAAACTCGCAAAGCCGCTTAGATCCCCCGCCGCGTGGACGGTAGTCCTCTACCGCTTCCCCGAGAATATCCTGTGGCGGCGTGCAGACCGCGTCGAGCGTTTCCATGTCGCGAACCAGGGCAATGTGTCGATGGCCTTCACCGGCAACGATGCGGACACCCAAATCTCGACATGCGTCATTCACACTCCGCACCAGGCTGGCCGCTTCAAGCGTGCGAATGCCGCCGCCTGCGTAATCGGCCATGACGCCATCGGCGATGGTCACCAGGTTGCAACAGAAGGCCACTTCATCGCGCGCGGGCGTGATGTTGCGGCCCACCGCCTTGATCGGCCCGCGACCCGTGAAGTGATGCGCCGGATCAACGCCGAGCAGCGAGATAAGTCCGACGTCGCCACCCGGCGCCATGCCGGCAGGAATCGTGCGCACCCGTCCGACGCGCCCAGAAGTGGCCAGTTGATCCATGGCCGGTGTGGTTGCAGCTGAGAGCGGCGTGGACTCGCCACTCATACCGCCGACTTCATCGGCCCCGCCGCCCAGCACCACCATGGCAAATCGTGAAGACATCGCTGCTTGATCACCGTTGACGACACCCGTGCAATTCCATTGCATCACGGGGCCGGGCCATGATAGAACGACCGCCAGCCCGGTCAAATCAACGATTCTTCGCGCACGAAATCGTTACAAACTTCCCCCCATTTTCTAACGGAGACGGTGGTCTGATTCCCTACAATGCCGCCCATGAGAAGAAAACCGCCTCGCAACGAATGGAACGGCCCATTGCCCTGGCACGAGCCGATTCCAAAGAAAAAGACACCGCCGCCAGCACGACGTTGGTCGGCCGTGCATCTCATTCCTATCGCCTTGCTCTCGACCATCGCCGGCGCGTTCATGGTGCGCTCGTGCACTGAGGACGATGAATCCGACGCAACCGCATCCGGCTCGGGCGGAGGCTATGGCTGGTTTCACAGGTACGGCAGCGGAGGCAGTTCGCATTCGCAGCATGGAACCGATCGCGGCGGATTCGGGAGTCGCGGCCGAAGCTTCTTCAGTTAGTCAGGAGCCTTGATGGAAAGACAGGCTTGCACACCGCGACCGGACTGGCGCGCCCGCGTGGAATCGCAGGGCTTCCTCTTTCACACCCACGACGACGGCCCCTACTGGGACGAAAACGCGTACTACAGCCTTGCTGAATCCGAAGTAGAGGCAATCGAAATCGCCACGCTCGCGCTCAACGGCATGTGCCTGAAGGCGGTCGATCATGTCGTGCGACATGGACTGTTCGCCCGATTCGGCGTTCCGCCGGGTTTCGAGGAGTTTGTCGAACGAAGCTGGGAGTCCGACACCCTGACGATCTATGGACGATTCGATCTCGCAGTTCGACCGGGCGAGCCCCCGCGCATGCTGGAGTACAACGCGGACACGCCGACCGCGTTGATCGAGGCTGCGATCATTCAGTGGTACTGGATGCAGGACTGCTTTCCCGGGGCAGACCAATTCAACAGCATCCACGAGCGGCTCAAGGAAGCCTGGACGACGGCGGTTCGGCGCGGCGTGAAGGTCCATTTCACCTCGCCCGGCGAGTTTCTCGAAGACTTCATGACCATCACCTACCTCCGCGACACCGCGACGCAGGCCGGTCTCGACACCGAATACGTTCCCGTTGAGTCGATCGGCTGGAACCCTGCTTGCGACTTTTTCCTCGACCAGCGTGACCAGGAAATGACACATGTCTTCAAGCTCTACCCCTGGGAATGGATGTTCGAGGAGCGATTCGGCAGACATCTGATCTCATCGAACACCGCCTGGCTCGAAGCGCCGTGGAAAGTGCTGCTCAGCAGCAAAGCCCTTCTGCCGCTGCTGCACGAGATGTTTCCCGACAGCCCCTACCTGCTCGAAGCCTCGCACGAGCCGCTCAGCGGCGCATGCGTGCGCAAGCCGATGCAGGGCCGCGAAGGCGCCAACACCGCCATCATGCAGGACGGTGTCGTGGTTCAATCCACCGAAGGCCTCTATGACGGTCCAACTGTCTATCAGCGCTATTGTGAACTGCCCAATTACGACGGCTTTCACCCCGTCATCGGAAGCTGGATGGTGAACGGTCACGCCTGCGGTATCGGCATCCGAGAAGATGCGTCGCCCATCACCACGAACACGAGTCGATTTGTCCCCCACATCATCGAATAGGAGAACACAAGAATGATATTGTCCGCCATCTCCCTCGAATCCGCGGCCGGTTCGCTCGCTTTCGGCGCCATCGGCATCGTCCTCACCCTGCTGGGATTCAAGGTCTTCGAATGGCTCTCGCCGATCAAGGTCGAGCAGGAGCTTGCCGAAAAGCAGAACATCGCCGTTGCCATCGTGGCCGCCGCAATTATTCTCGGCACGGCCATGGTTGCGGCATCCGTCGTTTCGTAGCGGATTCGCCCGGCCGCTTCGCAGCACCTACACTGCGGAGATGTCCTCCGCCCGCCCAGGCTCCACTTTCGGCGTCATCTGCATCCTGGCCACCCTCGTCGGGTGGGCCAGCGTGTTTCTATTTCTTAAGTATCTGACCGGCCTCCTCGATCCCTGGACCACCAATGGCTGGCGCTATGGCTTGTCCGCGTTGCTCTGGCTCCCGGTACTGCTGATCGGGCTCTACCGAAGAACCCTGCCGGTCGGACTCTGGCGACTTGCTATCGTGCCGGCTGCGATCAATGGTGTAGCCCAGGTCATGTACGCCCTCGCGCCTTATTACATTGGCGCGGGCTTCGCGGCATTCCTCGTGCGCGTGTCTGTGGTCTCGTCGATGTGCGGGGCCTTCATCATGTTCAGCGATGAACGCATCCTGCTGCGCAGTGCGAAGTTCTGGGTCGGACTCGCCCTCGTCGTCGCCGGGTCCTATGGAACAATCCATTACAGCAAGGAGCAATTCGCAGGCGGTGCGATCATCGGCATTGTCTGCGGCGCAGCCTCGGGATTGCTTTATGGGTTCTACTCCGTAGCCGTGCGATATTACATGCGCGGCATACCCTCGCTCACCGCTTTTGCAGTAATCTGTCTCTACACCGCCGCAGGCCTCGTCGTGCCGATGGTCATCTTCGGCAGGGAGCACGGTCTGGTCGTTCGACACCTGTCGGGATTCGCGTGGACCATGCTGGGCCTGTCCGCCTTCCTGGGCATCGCCATGGGCCACGTGCTTTACTACATGGCCATTGCCCGGCTCGGCGTCGCGGTCAGCAACGGCATCCTGCAAGTCGCGCCATTTCTCACTGCCGTCGGATCGCTCCTCTTGTTCGATGAGAAATTGACCACCGGCCAGTGGATCTGCGGCGCGATCCTGTTCATCGGCGCCGTGCTGCTGCTGGCGGCTGAACAGGCCAGGCATCGCGCCCCGACTTCATCGCTGACGCCAGACCTCCCCTGTGACGGGAACCGCCCTGGCTCCCTCTCCCTCGATGGACAGGGCTGGGGCGAGGGTGACGAATGTGAAGTGGCCCTTAAGCCCTGAGTCATCAATCCGACAGCATATGCCGATGCCCGATTCCGACGATAATGCCATACCACGCCTCGCCGCCCTGCTTCGCGACGCCGAGCACGCCGTCGCCTTCACCGGAGCGGGCATCAGCACCGAGAGCGGCATCCCCGATTTCCGCAGCCCCGGAGGCGTGTGGTCCAAGAATGCGCCAGTCCTCTATCAGGATTTCCTGTCAAGCCGGGCCGAGCGCCGCCGCTACTGGCGCATGCGCACCGAGAGCATGAAGACCATGCTCCACGCGAAGCCGAATGCAGGTCACCACGTCCTCGCCCGCCTGGAGGACGAAGGCCGCATCGTGGCATTGATCACCCAGAACATCGACGAGCTTCACCAACAGGCCGGCAGCCGCCGCGTGCTGGAACTGCACGGCACGGCCATGACCGTGAGCTGCTTGTCGTGCGACAAGCGCTGGCCGGCCGCGGTCATTCAAGACCGCGTTACCGCCGGCGACGATGAACCCGCTTGTGACGAATGCAGCGGAATCCTGAAGTCGATGACCGTTTCTTTCGGCCAGCCCATGCCCGAAGACGTGATGCGCGAGGCCAAGGCCCTGGCCCAGGATTGCGATCTGTTCATCGCGATCGGATCGAGCCTCGTGGTTCAACCCGCCGCGGCGCTGCCGGCAATTGCGCGAACCTGCGGCGCGCGGCTGGCGATCATCAACCGAGACCCCACGCCGTTGGACGGCATGGCCGATGTCATCATTCGCGCCCCCATCGGTGAAACGCTGACGCGATTAGCAAACGCATAGTGGCGAATTGATATTGAAAACGAGCCCCGGGCTTTAACCCGGCCGGTCCCGGTGTTCAAATGGCCCGCGAATTCGGCTGGTGCGACAGGGCGTTGCGGTATCCACCACTCACAACTGGCCCCGGGCCGCTCCATCGCTTAGATTTCAGCCAAAGGAGCCCTTCACCATGCCCCGCCGCCATGCACGCAAATGGAAAATGCTTGCCGCACTCACCACCGGCCTCACCTGCGCCAGCGGCCTGGGCTGCATTCAGCAGATCTTCGCCTCGATTGGCGCGACCTTTTTCTAAGAATACAAATTAATTAATCGCGCAGTTCCAGCCCATCAGCATCGCGCATTGAGCCGGTCAGGCAGAGGATGCCTTCGATCAGGCCCCAGGGGCCGGTGATCATTGAGCCGTAGCCACAGGTGAGCAGCGTCAGGCAGAGCTGCACAAAGCCCCAGCCGGTGTAGCCCAGGTAGAAGCGGTGTACGCCAAGGCAACCCAGGAAAATGCCCAGCAGGCCACTGGCAATCTTACTCTTGCGCGAAAGCCCATAGGCCGGACCGTATGGCATCATCACGCCGTGCGGCATGTGTGGTGGAATGGGCGGAATGGTTGCAGCGGGACCGGGATTGACTGGATTGGCAAAACCGGCATTCGGATGCTTGTGGCCCGCGGAAGTGAGCGTGACATCCATGCCGCGCTCAATCGACACGGCGTGAACGGCCGGGCCGCCTGGCGTCGCGGGGACAGCGGGAACACGCCGTAACGCCGCAGCCAGCGCCGGCAACGAATCGGCAGACATGGGCCGATCGGTTCCGCGCTCAATGAGCACGGTTCCCGCGACAATGCGGCCTTCCATCACCCACGCCACAAGCGTGTCGACATCGGCCGGACCGTAACGCTGCCCGTCATTTCCCTGAACGTAGTAGTACACGTCTGACCCAACTCCCCGGATGATCTACCGCTGTCGGGCTCAATTGAGCGGTTCGAGCGGTTCTACGGAGGTATTCTCCTCATCCGCGGGAGTATTTCCAGTGTCCGAGGATTTGGCAGGAGCTGGGGTCGAGCCGCCGGAGATGTCCGCCGGGCGATTGGCCGTTGCAGGACCGCTGCTGAACGTGGGAGTCGGGCTGGAAAACGAGATCTGACCGGCGGGGTCGTCAGTCATGATGGGTTCATTGGACGGCTTGGCAACCGGTTTCGGAGTCGGCGCGGCGGGCTTCACCGGTTGCGGCGCGGGCCTGTCGGCCGCGATCGGCTTGGGCATTACGTTGGGCTGCGGCGTGGCGCTGGCTTGAGGCGTCAAATTGATTTGCGTCGCCGGCTTTGCCATGGGCGCGGGTGTAATCGGCGAAGGCTTGGCTGTCGGCTGCGGCGTCATCGCGGGTTTTGCGACCGGGGCCGATTCGGTGAACTCAATGATGCCTTCATCGCTGGCCGCATCGTTGTTGGGCTCGTTCTGATCGACGGCCCCGCCGCTGTCGCCGCCGATCGGCGTGATGCTCTCGGCCACGTAGAAAGTCATACGAGCCGCGTTGCTGTAGTTTTTCCCGGCCGCCTTCACGCCGACCATCTGTCCGACCCATTGATCGACGTTCGTCGTGATGCTGGAAGGCACGTCGACGTAGCCGATCGTAGTGCCGCTCTTCGGATTGACCAGACGATAGCGGCGCTTCTCGGGGCCGAATGCCGAACTGCGGCGCAGCTCGCCGACAACGTCATAACTCGGCGGTGTCGAGTACGACGCGACGCGACGCGCAATGGCGATGCGCTCCTCGTCTGACCGCTTGCGATAGGCATCCAGCTCCTTTGACTCGGCGGCCAGAGCCATGCGCGAGGATTGCAGATTGATGCGATCGTTGAGCTGGCGAATGCGGATCTTCGCGATCTCCTTCGCAACCTGGTCCTCATTTTGAATCGAGATCGGCCCGAAGCGATCACGCAACCCGGCGAGCTTCTGCTCCATGATGGGCTTGCGCAGCTCGCTCTGCATTTCGGCTTCGAGCAGTTGCACCTCGTGACCGTAGCGATCAGTGCCGGGGGCCGCGGTCACCTCGATGGTCGTGATGTTGCGGCCGTCCACCGTCTTCGCATTCGAGGGCGGCGACGTCGCAAACGGCGACGGTGTCGCGGAAGGCGAGCTGATCGCCTCACGCGATTGCGCGGGCGACGCGGACGAGAATGAGTTCGACTCGTGGCTGGTATAGGCCGGGCGCGGCGCCGGCTGCGAGCCATCGTTGGACGGAAACTGCGATTCGATCCACGCGGACGTGCCGGATTCGCTTACCGGCCGTGACGGCGTTACCTCGCGCGGTGGCACGTTCGCAGACACGGTGCTTCTCGGGGTCGCGATTGGTGCCCGACCTACATCCACACTGACCGGCGCGCCATTGTCCGCCGACGTAGACGTGATCGATTCGTCCGGCGGCAGAATCGCCGTGTCGGTGTTGATCGACCGGGGGGACTCTTCGGTGGTCTTCACCGCGACCGTCGAATCGGCCCGCACGGGCTTCACCGCAGCGTCCGCTTTACCTGTCTTTTTGATCGGCGGTGCACTGGCAATCGACGGCGTGACTGATGACGACACCGGCCCGCCCTCGGACATGAACTTCTCAAGCAGGCCGCTGCGCGTCCGCTCCGGCACCGGCGCGACATATTGCGCACTGATGAACAGGTTCGCGCCGCGCGGCGGCACGATCTTGAGAAACCCGTCGGCGTCGCCAAGGATCGAAACCGTCGCGCCCTTGGCCAGCGTCATCTGCGTGCTGGTCTTGCGCCGTTCGATGTCGCTGCCGGCGCGAACGTAGACATTCTCCTGTGTTACCGTCCCGGTCTTGCCGTCTTCCGACTTTTCCACCAGCGACTGATCGATATAGCTGAAGCTGCCGATCGGCGGCACGATCTCGTACCACCCGAACTTCTCGCCGACAACAAGCAGCCGCGTGCCCGGTCCGACCTTCGTCGTCGGATAGTAATTCCCGCCGGCGCCGCTGCGAATGTAGACACTCGTACCAGTTACCTCGCCCTCCCAGGGAAAATTGCGCGTCACCACGGCTTCACTCTGGGCCAGCGCCCGATCGGGCATGGCCGATATCGCCAGGAATGAAAATAAGAACGTGAGAAATGAAATAAGCCCGCGCATGTCCGACACCTCCCTGCAGCGCATGATCGCCGGCCGCGACGCCGCCGATCTCCATATGACTACACCGCCTCAACTTAGGCCTAGAAGGCTTCATTGTCAAACATTTCCGGACCCGAGTGGCCTCCAAATCACCCCGCCGGCCGGATATCATCCAGCCCCAAACGGGGGTCGCCTGCCTGGAAGGACCATGATCGTTCACGCCATCAGACACGCCCAGTCCCTGACCAATGCAGGACAGAGCACATCGCTCAACAGCGACCTGAGTCCATACGGACGACGGCAGGTGGAGCGGCTTGCCGATCGATTTCGGGGCATGCGGGTTCGGGCGATTTATGCC
>CAYXEY010000154.1:0-9916 GCA_964464105.1 uncultured Planctomycetaceae bacterium | reverse complement strand
CACCCTTGAATCCAATTCTCGACGTGCGGCCCGAAGCGGATTTTCTTCGCGCACACCATCCCGGCGCCGCGAACATTCCGCTGGAGGAACTTGACGCGCGCATTCACGAGCTCGCCCGGCCCTACGACCCGCTCACGGTCTTCGACATCAGCGAGGTTCGTGCCGAGCAGGCCGCGGCCGATCTGAAGGCCCGCGGACGCGATGAAACCCATATCGTCCACGGCGAAGAGTGGTTGCACACCGGCCCCGTGGTCAGCGGCCCGGCCACCGTTCGGCTTTGGCGTCCGCATGATCTGGTGGTGGAAGCGATTCGACTTGCGCCGCGCGTCGCACCGGGGTCGACACAACCGCGCGCCTTGGACCTCGCCAGCGGCGCGGGCCGCGACGCCGTCTATATGGCCATGCAGGGTTTCGACGTCGATGCGTTTGACATTTTGCCCGATGCATTAGACCGCTGTCGCAATCTCGCGCGGCGCAATGGAGTCAGCGTCAACACCGACGTGCGCGATGTGGAGCGCGATCCCGGTCTGGGACGCGACACTTACGACTTGATCTGCGTATTCAATTTCCTCTATCGCCCGCTCATGCCCGCCATCGCCAACGCAGTGAGACCCGGCGGCCTCGTGGTGTACGAGACCTTTCTCGAAGGCCAGCGCGAGCGCTTCGGCAAACCCAAAAGCGATGACAAGATTCTGAAGTTGAACGAGCTGCCGTCATTTTTCAACGGATGGGAGCAATTGACGTATCGCGAAGGCCTCACCAACCCCCGCCGTCTCGCGGCGTCTCTCATCGCCCGCAAGCCAGTCAATTGACTTCTTTCTATATTCTACACTCGTCATTCTGCATTCTTCATTCAACATTCCCCTTCCACCGCACAAACGCCTCCAGCGCCTGATACTCCGGCAACCCCAGCCGGTCATACAGCTCCGCCGTCGTGCGATTGCGGTCCTCAGCCCGCTGCCAGAATTCGCGCGGGTCCGACGGCCCTGGAAAGAGCGCCCGGTCTTTTTGGGACTGGTGCTTGAAGATCGCCAGCCGCTTGCGCTCCACTTCGTCCGGCGAGAGCGGCACGGCCATCTCGATTCGCTCCGGCTCCCACTCCTGCCACGCCCCGCGATAGAGCCACACCGCGCAGTCATGGGCCCAGGCGTTGCCGGCGGATTGCCCGCGACTTTCGAGCGACGTCCCGGCGCGAAGCCCGTGCATGGCCTTCATCACCGCCGCGAGGCACACGCGATGCGTGCCGTGCGGGTCGGACAGGTCGCCGGCCGCGTAAACCTGGTGCGGCTTCACCGATTCGAGCAATTGCGTCACGATGCGGATGTCCGCGTCGCCCAGCGGACGCTTGCGCACGCGACCCGTCTCGTAAAATGGCAGATCGAGAAAATGAATCCGCTCGGTCGCCACACCGCTGAACCGCGCCGCGGCGCGGGCTTCCGTGCGGCGAATCAACCCCTTGATGCGCTGCAACTCGGGCGCATCCACCATGCCCGGCACCTTGCGCTCGGCCGAGCCGCGAATGGCATCGTCGATCCGCTGGGCTTCCTTCTGCGAGATCAATTCGAAGGCCCGGCAGAACTCAGTCACGAATTCGGCGTGACGAATCGCCTCTTCGTCGAATACCGCGATGTTTCCCGAAGTCTGATAGGCAACATGGACCTCGTGACCCTGTTCGCAGAGGCGAATGAGCGTGCCGCCCATGGAGATCACGTCGTCGTCTGGGTGCGGACTGAAGACGATGATGCGCTTGGGAAACGCGTCGCATGCGGAACTGTTGGCGCCACTCGGCCCACTACTTGCGTGGTGGGTTCTGTTGCCAACCGCACCATCGGGTTTGCCACCGGGCCAGCCGGTGATCGTCGACTGCATCGCCTTGAAGACTTCGATGTTCACGTCGTAGGCCGTGCCTCGCTCGCTCAGCAGCTCCTGCAGGCCGTGCTCGTTGTAATCCTCGCCGACGAGCTTGAGGATCGGCTTCTTCACCACGCCGGCCAGCCAGATGACCGCGCGGCGAGTGAGGGTCGCGTCCCATTGCAATCCTTGCGAGGCAAGCGGACCGACCAGCCACGGTGTCTTGACTTTTGTCAATTCCGAGGCGGCGGCCGCATCGAGAATGAACTCAGCGTCCCCGTGCCGCTGCAGGAAGCTCGCCGCGACCGTGGCGGTGATTTCGCCCTCGATCGCCTCGCGAATGATCTTCGCCTTGGCCTCGCCGAAGGCCAGCAGCACGACACTCCGCGCCTCCAGAATCGTGCCCACGCCCATGGTGATGGCTCGACGCGGCACATTCCATTCGCCGAAGAAATCGCTTGCCGCGTCCATGCGCGTGACTTTGTCGAGCGTGATAAGCCGCGTGCGGCTTTCCCGTGCCGAGCCCGGCTCGTTGAAACCGATGTGACCGGTGCGTCCGATGCCGAGCAGTTGCAGGTCGATCCCACCGGCCGCCTGAATGCGACGCTCATATTCTTCGCAGCTTGCGGCCACGGAATCCTGCGGGGCGTCGCCATTGGGAATGTACGTATTGGCGGGGTCGATGTCGACGTGGTCGAACAGATGTTCGGCCATGAAACGGCGATAGCTCTGCAGGGCCTCCGGCTTCATGGGCCAGTATTCATCGAGGTTGAAGGTCACCACGTTGCGGAAGCTGAGCTTCTCGTCGCGGTGCATGCGCACGAGCGCGTCGTAGACGCCCGTCGGCGTCGAGCCGGTCGCCAGCCCCAGCACCGCCTGCTTGCCGGACGCCGCCCGCGTGCGAATCAGTTGCGCGATGCGCCGGGCCACGGCCTCGCTGGCCAGCGTGCTCGACGGATACACCGAGGCCCGCGCCGCGGACACGTCTCCCTTGCGGCGATCCTTGGCATTGAATTGAACGCTCAACGGCTGCGCAGACATGGATTAAGACACCTTTCGTAAGTTGGAATACTCTTCAGGCTATGCGGTTAATTGTGGAACTGGCCAATGGCCTGTTCGTACCGGCCATTGGCCGGTCCCACGATTATCGAATTCAAACCCATCCACGGTGCGAGCGAGATGCACGGCAGTGCGGAACGGCGAATGGATACATCCGCCGCAAGATCCTCCGCCACGCCCGGCGAGAGCGATCCGATCACGATGCCGTCTACCTGCAGATCATCGAGATGTCGATAAGGCCGCAGGGCAGCGCCGCGCCACGAACCTGCTTCGATGGGCTCATCCAGCACAGCATGCACATCCACGCGGGCCTCATCGAGCAACTCAAGCACCTGCTCGCAACCCTTGCCGCGCGACCACACCGCGACATTGCGAACCGCGCATCGATCCACCCATTCGGCCAGCGTCCGCCGCGCCTGGTTCAGTCCATAAAGGCCGCTAAATTGCTCTTCCGTCAGCGGCGATCGTTTGCGACCGATCCCGCCCGACGTCTCCGCCTCGACGAGGCCTTGCTCGTAACCGATCCACGCGTTCTCCTTTACGGCCACGCGGGCATACCGCTCGCGCGTCGAGTCACACAGATCGACCCGCCGATGCTCCGGCGCGAATCGGCTCCACAACCAGAGGTTGTTTCGCACCAGCCTCCGCAGCATCTGACTGTTGTCGCGGTTCTTCACCGTGCGGGCGTGCCGCACCGGCAAATCGCCGCGCGACTCGATCGTCCAACCTTGCTGCCACATCCGGCAGGCCAGGGCATATTCCTCGACGTAATACTCGTAGTCGGCCGGATAGCCTCCGCCCGACTGAAACGCGTCGCGACGAATGAACGCCCCGCAGTTGAAGAACACCCCCGGCACGCCCCCGGCGTCGTGTCGCTCCGAATCGGCCAGCCTCACACGGCAGGCGGCCGCCCCTAAGTCAGGCCGCCGTCTGAATAACTCGAGAGCGGCGTCCAGCGTACCAGGCTCCGGCCAACTGTCGTCATCGAGCATGAACAGCAGCGGGGCCTTGGCGGCAGCGGCGGCCACATTTCGGGCCGCGGCCGCGTGATTCTCATTCAAGAATATCCAGTGCACTTCGGCGAATGCAGACTGCAAGTCAGCCGTGTCGTCGGTCGAGCCGTTGTCGACCACGATGATCTCGTGTCGCGGCGAAGTCAGACCGCGCAGCCTTCGCAGCGTCTCCGCCAGAATGGCCCGCCGGTTTCGCGTGGGAATAATAAGACTGACGTCAACTGAGGGCGGCATGGTGCGGCCATCCTTCCTCGACGTCCGTCGCTTCGTCGCCCAGGTCCACGTCGTCGCTGTACAGCTCAAGCCGCGTCCGTGCCCACTGATCGACGCCAGTCGCATCGAGTGGCCCGACGCCCAGATGACACGCCTGCAATGCAAACGCGATGCAGCCCAGGTAGGCCGACTGCATCAGCGACGCGCCGGTACACAGCGCCAACGTCGACACCGCGAGCAGTGCCTCGCCTGATGCGAGCAGGTCGGTTACGCGCGGGGCCAGAAGCGGCAGATACTCACTCGAAAGTCGATCGCTCCAGCCCGGCGTCTCGGGATCGTGGCTTCGGCGATCGAAGGCGACGAGTCCGCGCTTGCCCATGGTGACGATGGCCCGCTTGGCCCGTGTGGTCTGCAACAGGCGATAGGTCGTGGCTGAGAGTCCGCCGGCGGGGTCATTCAACGCCGCGCGAAGTTGCCGCTCGTCGGCACAGAGCAGGTCGACATTTCGCAGCGCCGTGATGTCACCATGCGCATCCGCCGCGCCACCGGTGATGATCGGCACCAGTCGGCGGAAGGTCGCGCCCAGCCCGCGCAACAGACCCGGCGTAAGCATGCCGTATCCGCCGTCATAGAGAATTGCCCCGTCGGCATGGCCCGCGTGCGATAGGACCAGTTCGACGCCTTCGCGCTCGCCGATCGAATCGAGCGGTGCAATCGCGCCGCGCTCGACCTTGAAGACCTTGTGATCGTCCGCGAGAAATCGCGTGCGAATAGGCAGCTCGCCGCGCCGCGCGACCGCGCGCACGCGCACGCCCTGCTGCGACAGCGTCTCGCGGATCCAGTCGGAGCCGTCGTTCTCATCGAGGCTGGTGACAAGAATGACCTCGGCCCCCATTCCCGCCGCAAGCATGGCCGTCGCCGCGGCGCCGCCAAGATAATCACGGCTGTCGAGTTCCTTCAGTGTCATGACCGGCGACTCGACTGACATTTCGGCCGGATCGCAAGCCACATACCGCTCGATCAAACTGTCGCCCACCACCAGCAGTCGCTTGCCGGCCATCGCGGCCAGCAGGTCGGTCACGCGCTCGGCATCGAGCTTGTGTCGCTTGCACCACAAAGCGAGGCGATGGGCCGCGAGTTCGTCCGACTGCGGCAGCTTGCTGATCAGCCGTGTGGAGCTGAACACGACCTGCCCGCTGGAGAAGATCACCCGTCCGCCGCCGCGCTCGATGACCTCGCGCTCCGCCAAAAAGCGCGGGTCATTGCTGGTCGCGTATTCCGCGCCCTTTACATAGACATCCGGCTGTATCTTCTGCAAGAGCGCGCAGGCGGTCGGGTTCGCATCGACCACGACGTAATCCACGAATTGAAGCGCCGCGAGGCTTTCGGCACGCAGCTCCTGCGGAATGTAGGGCCGCGTTTCCCCCTTGCCGACTTCCGAATCTCCCGTGATCGATACGATCAGCACGTCGCCCTGCGCTCGGGCGAACTCCAGATAGCGAATGTGCCCCGGGTGCACGATGTCGAAGCATCCGTGACACTGCACAATGGTGACCGCGCGATGATTGGGCGCGGGCCGCCGCAATCCCGCCACGATCCGGACGAGCTGATCGACATCCACGATCTTGCGGTGGTAATCCTTGTTTTGTGCAACGCCCTCGTCGATCATCAGTATCCCTTGCATTCCCTGCAGGCCGTCATATTTCTACATTCTTCATTCTGTCACACGGGCGCAATGCTCTAGCCCTTCGCAAGCTTCCACCCGCTCACGATCGCCTTGATGCACAAACTCACAAGCAGCGCCAGCGTCAACCAACCGATGGTCAACGTCAGTACCGGCCAGCTTCGCACGATGGCGTCGGGCAGGCTCGGCACGATGGAGCCCATCAGGGCCGCGATCGCGCCAAACGCCGCGATGGCCCCGACATGGTTGAAGACCTTGCCCGGCAGCGGCGCAAGTCGCACCGACAGGCTGTGCAATAAATAGACGAATAGAAAGATAGTCCAGCCGTTGGCGTCAGATTGTCGCAAGGCATTCAGGGTCGCCTCGGCCAGGGTGATCAGCCCGCGAAGCTGATCCCACACGCCATTCAGTGTGCCGGGCGTGCGGCGTTCGACGAGTTCCTTGGGCAACTTGGCGACGATGCCCAGCCCCATCTGCGAGGCGACGGTGTAGATGCAGATGGCCAGTCCGATCATGGGTACCAGGGCGACGATCATCGGCCCGAAGAAGGGGATCTTCGGCTGCGGCGCGGGAATGGTCGGCGGGCCACCGTCCTTTGCGGGAATCGGCGGCGCGGCGGTCGCGCCGGTGATCAAAAGGCCCACCACCTGACCGATCTGCTGAATCACCGTACCCGGCAGAAGCACGCCATCGACCACCTTGGCCTTCAGAATGGACGACCAGATGCGATACACGCCATCGGCGAGCAGCACAACGATGATGAGCCACAGGCAGGTTGACGCGTAGACCATGAATGCCGCCGACCCGATCGTGCGAAGGCCCCGCTCCATCTCCGGGCGCGCGGACCCCGCCGCGCGCGCGAGGCGCTATCGGCGTTATCGGCAGTGCCGCGCGCGGCGATTCACCGTATACAGAGCTAAATGCGCCAGCGCGCCGTTTGATGACGCGCATGGCATCGAATTGGAAACAGCTTTGAGCGTGCGGAATTCGCGTTACCATGGCAATCGCGCACAGAGTGCGCGAAGCTGATCGAGCGAGTAAAGTCCGGTAAACCATTCGCGTGAATGCGTGACCATGCGATCGTCGGCCGATTGCAGAGCCATGTCGAGCGCCTGCTCGGCCTCCTGCATGAGTTGGGGACACAAGCTGGCGATGCGTTGATTCGCATTGCGGATGCGCTGAAACGCGGTGCGCCGCGCGACATGATCATTCGGCGCGGTCTCGCGCAGATTATGCGCCTCGCCGATTCCGGCCTCACGCTCCGCCAGTGCGATTGCGATCTCGCCGGTGGCATTCGATTGCGGGATCAAACGTTGCGGATTGAACTGCGCGCTGCGCAACCGATTCCGCGCCGCCGCCACGCCATTCACCGCCCCGCTTTGTGCCGGGTTGTCCAGCGCCAGCCGCGCCGTGGCCGACACGCACGCATAGCCCGGCGGCTCGACGCCGAGGAAATCGCGCATGATCGCATCCGTGATCACATCATATTTCGCCCCGCCGATGCCGTGAATGAAAAAGTCGCATTCGAAAAGCCGCAGGTACATCGTCAGGGAGAGTGCCCGCGGGCGAATCCGCCATGCGCCGAGTGAATTCGTAAGCGCCGCGTGCGGCTCATCGACGAGACATCGTGAATCGACCGAGCAGATTGGTGTCGTATCGGCGAACAACGCGATGCGTCCGCTCTCGACGGGTCCAACGTACAGTCGACACCGCGGTTGATCGTCGCGCACCGCCCAGAACGGCGTTTCGATTCGACCATCAGGATTGACGAGATCGGGTATGGGGTGTGCATCGCCGCGAATTCCACGCTGCTTGCGATACGCCGCCAGCGCGCGGTTGTATGCATCAAAGAATGCACTCGCCTGCGAAAGCAGACAGCCGACAAACGCGAACGAGCGATTCTCCGGCGCTGGCGCCGACGGAAGAAACACGTCCTGAATGCGGACAATCGAAATCGGCGCCTCGCCACAGGCCGTGAGCAGCGCATTCATCCCGCGCAACCACCGCGCGACATAATCGACCTTCGTCTCGTTATCGTCGCCCCCCAGAAACGCATCCTTGAACACGCCCCACGCCGAATTGCCCGGTGGAATCCCCGCTTCATCGAACAGTGCAGCCCAATCGCTCGTGCTGCGCGGCGGCTCCTGCTCGAAACTGTGCATGCCGGACGATCCAAGTTTGAAGGTGTGTGTCTTCCAGCGGTTGTCGTGCCGAATCGGCACGTTCAACGGAATTCCGTTGGTCAGATCATGATCGACGCACACGAACCGCGCGTCGCGACCAGTCGCGCGGGCCAGTCGCGTGGCTGCGGCGAACTTGATCCACACGCCGGGGTGCATCATCTCCGGTTGATGCCCCACCAGGATGGGCAGAGCGCCGTTGCGTGAGGGTTGAAGTCGCCCCTTGGATTGCTCGCGCAACCGCTGATTCGCACTGATCAACTCGGCAATGCGATCCGGCGCGGGCCACACCAGCATACCGCCGTCCTCGGCCGGCGCGGCCAGTTGATCGACGTCCGATTCGTGGCGGTTCAATGACATGGATTGAAGAAGTGAAACACGGCGGATTGGGCGATCACCCGGCTCGCGGGCAATCTAATAAATGCCGCAGCAACCCAGCGATTCGTCACACGGTTCGACAGTCGCGGCAGAATCACCATTGGGCTCGGTTCTGGCAAGTTCGCAATCGAAGACATCCAGGTAATGGGAAAGCCGCGACTCCGGATCATCCAGCATCCCGCCGAAGTGGCGGTTGGGATCGTTGTAGATGAGCGCGACCGGCAGCTCGCGAATGACCAGCCCTTGCCGCCAGGCCTGCACCCAGAATTGCAGCGGAAACGCATAGCCTGGCACGGTGAGATTCAGCCGGTCCATCGCCGATACGCGATAGGCCTTGAAGCCGCAGAAGGCGTCGGTCAGTTGCAGACCGAGCCGCTCGTTCAGCATTTTTGTGATTGTCGCATTGATCCGCCGGCGATCGTCCGGGGCCGACGTGTTGCCGGCCATGGTCTGCAGATACCGCGAGCCGGACAGAATGTCAGCATCGTCGCGACTGGCCTCGGCGATGAAATCGGGAATTCGAGCCGGCTCGTGCTGCTCGTCGCAATCGATGGTGATGATCCAATCATACGCCTGTCGCGAAGCATGGGCGAAGGCGTCGATCAGGCTCTGTCCGTAGCCGCGATTCTCGGGATGGCGAATGACCGCCACGTTGGGGAACGTTCGCAGGATCGCGGGCGTCTCGTCGGTCGAACCGTCGTCGATGACCAGCACATCGGCGCCCTGCCGCAGCACCTGGGCCAGCACCTTGGCGAGGTATTTCGCCTCGTTGAACACCGGAATCGCGACCAACACACGCATGGACCCGCTCCTCTAGGGACGATTCCGTTCGTCGGTGAACCCCCGCTATGTAACGATTAAGGCTCGGACAATAATAGCGCACCTGCACTGATGCGGCAAACGGTTTAATCCTGCCAGTGCGAGCGTGAGGCACCCTAACCCCTGCCCTCACCCCCCAAACTTGGCGGGCTTGCCCAGCATGCGTCGAATCACCGTGAGCTGTCCGAAATGCCAGAAGCCGTGGGCCCCGAGCAGTGCGACGTAATCGCCCTTGGTCTTGAACGGCGGCATGGGCTCGCCCGACACATCCTCGCTTAATTGACGCTCGTCGAGATTCTTGATGAACGCGAGGGTCGCCTCGTTTGCCTTGGTGAACAGCCGCCAGGCCTCGGCTTTGGTCATGCCGTCATCCTTGCGACACTTGCTGCCGCCCTTGTAGGCCGCGTGCAACTCTGGCGAAAAGGTCGGCGACTTACCCCCCGCCTTGGCCACCATCTGATCGGCGCTCACCGCGAGGTGGCAGAGGATCCAGTTCAGGTGCGGACTGCCGTCGGCCGGTATGAACTTCGCATCGTCTTCGGAGAAGTCGCTGCTGAACTGCTCGAAGAGACTCTGGTTCATGCTCAACTGCATGCATACGACATCGTGAAATCCCGCCATTGCCGCACCTCCGTTATGTAGCGCCACGCCGACCCGCCGATGGACGGGAAAACCGCGCCGCGCCGTTATTTAAACTCAATTATAGTCGCGCCGCGCGT
>CAYXEY010000153.1:0-9930 GCA_964464105.1 uncultured Planctomycetaceae bacterium | reverse complement strand
GCGCCGGTTGCGCCTGTGCTGACATCAACGGCGGTGGCATCAATGCCGCCGACGTGACGCCGTTCGTCAACGCCCTGATTGCGGGCACGGCCTGCATTCCGTAACGGAGCGCCGTCACGGGTCAAATTGACGCCCGTAAAATTAAGAAACCACGAACAGGGCCCCGGCAAGCTATCTGCTCGCCGGGGCCCTTTTTCAATTCCGACCGCTCGGGCTGGAGACGATTGGGCCAATAACGAGACAATTCGGCTTGAATTGGGGCCTGCAAATCGGTAGCATTAATCGGGGCGAGTTCAGGGTGGCAATTCCCCGGTGGAATGCCTCTGAGTGGGTTCAAGAGACCAACTTCTCCAAGAAGCCGAGGCTGGCGTTCCACAATACGAGATGCTTCGTCGGCTACTCAACGTGCCTCGCCGGTTTTGGGCGGTGGGCTGGTGGCCCCTGCCCGTAAGTTCTGGCCCGCGCCTCTAGAACGGATACTTTCGCGCGAGCACGACTGTTCTCGAACTTTCCGACGACCATTTGTTGATGGTCGTTGAACTGGGCCCAGGTAAAGGAGCGTGAAATGATGTTTCGGAACCGGATTTCATTCTGGATGTGCGCCGCGATGGCCGCGGTAGGGCCGAGTGTTGCATTTGGACAATTCCCTCAGGGATTCAACGGTACCTTGGGTGCCATCCCCGCGAACTGGACATCGGTAAATAACAGCCCTGGGGGCCCCGGAGTCGTTCCAGATTGGAACGTGCAGGATGGTGCGGGAACTTTTCCGCCGCACGCCGGCCTCGGATTCGTAGCGGTCAATTACAATTCATCGACCGGTGCGAACCCCATCAGCAATTACTTAATGTCTCCTGAAGTGACCTTGCAGAACGGGGCAACCATTCGTTTCTGGACTCGGACCATCGAGAATTCGATCTACCCCGATCGGTTGATCCTGACTTACAGCACCAACGGCGCGTCGCTCGCCGTGACCGACTTTGCGAACATCGGAAACGTGAATTTTCACAATCTAGTCGACATCAATCCAACCCTGACACAGGGCGGTTATCCGTCGGCCTGGACCCAGTACACCGCTACATTGAGCGGGCTGGCGGGGCCCACACAGGGACGCTTCGCCTTGTGGTATTACATTCAGACAAGCGGGGGACCCGCCGGCGTCAATTCGAATTACATCGGGGTTGACGACGTCCACTTCATTCCCCCTGGCGCCACGACGGGTGCTTGCTGCGACTCCGTCGGCAATTGCAGCCAGCAAACACCGGCGGCCTGTTCCGGACCAGGCATGACGTTCTCCGAAATAGCCGCGGATTGCGAGGCCATCAGTTGCGTTGGCAAGTGCTGTCAGCCCGACGGCTTCTGCACCAATCTCGCACCTAATGCCTGTGTCGGGGCCGGATTCATTTTCGGGGGATTGGGTAGCGCCTGTAATCCGCTCACACCGGATGAGTGCCTTGGAAAGTGCTGTCTGGCCGATGGTGGCTGCATAGCTGATGGTCCGGATCCATGTGCTGCCAACGGCGGCACCTTCGGCGGCGTCGGCGTACCGTGCGGTGATGGCAGCTCATGCCGCGGCCGCTGCTGCGTCGGCACCTCGTGCACACCTGATCAAAGCCCCAACCAGTGCGCGGTTCTCGGCGGCGCCCTCACGCTTGGCGGAATCTGCCAGTCCACCACGAATTTTGATTACACGACGTCTGTCGCGATTCCGGACGGCCTGGCCAACGGCGGCCTGGGCGCGGCTGCTTCAAACGTTCAGAACGTGGCCGGCCTCTCAGGTGTCATCACCGATATGAATGTCGGCGTCCGCATCAATCACTCCTGGGTCGGCGACCTGGTGGTGACGATCGAGCACCTGGGCACGAGCGTCGCAGTGGTTGACTTGATGGGCCATGCCACCACCGATTGCGGTGGCTGTGGCTCGGACAACATCAACGTCCTGCTCGACGATGAAGGCACGGGCGGCGCCATTGAAGACCAGTGCAATGCGACGGCCCCCGCGGCCCTCTCTCCGCCGAACTTCACGCCAGCCAATCCTCTTTCGGCATTCGACGGCATGAGTCCGAACGGCGCATGGACCCTTCGCGCTCAAGACGGTTGTGCCGTCGACGTCGGCACAATTGTCGGCTGGTCGCTGCAGTTTGCGAATGGAACGTCGCCCTGTGCACCGAGTTGCACCTGCAAGGGCGACTTGAACGGCAGCGGCACGGTCAATGGTGCGGACATCAATAAGTTCGCCCAATGCGTGGCCTCGGCCGGCGGCGCCGGTTGCGCCTGTGCTGATATCAATGGCGGCGGAATCAACGCCAGCGATGTCACGCCGTTCGTCAATGCCCTGATTGCGGGCACGGCCTGCATTCCGTGATTACCGTCAGCGTCAGATGAGTTGACGCATGTACTCTTGAAAACGACCGAGCGGCCTTCGCGAGCGACATGCTTGCGAAGGCCGCTCTCATTTCTGCGAGCCGGTGGCTCGACGACCGGAAAGTTGGGAGATCAGAGCGTCTCGATGGTGATGTTGGTGTTGGCGTAGACGTTGATATCACCTGCGACCTTGAGCGCCGCCTCGGTGATGCCGCGGGCGTCGAGCGTGGAATGACTCAGCAGTGCTCGCGCGGCGGCAAGGGCGCAGGTGCCGCCGCTGCCGATGGCGAGAATGCCGTCGGTCGGCTCGATCACGTCGCCGCTGCCGCTGATGATCAGGCTGCACTCGCGATCGGCCGCCGCGATCATGCTCTCCAGCCGCCGCAGGATGCGATCGGTCCGCCATTCCTTGGCCAGCTCGATGGCTGCCCGCTTGGTGCTGCCCTTGAACTGGTCGAGCTTGCTTTCAAAACGCTCCAGCAGGGCGAAGGCGTCGGCTGCCGAACCGGCGAATCCACAGAGCACCTGCCCCTTGTGAAGCCGTCGCACCTTGACCGCGTCGGCCTTCACCACGGAGTCGCCCAGGCTGACCTGTCCGTCGCCGCCCAGGGCGACTTGTCCGTCGCGCCGGACCGAGAGAATGGTGGTCGAGCGGATGCGTGGAAAGTTGCTGCTGTGTCGAGGCATTTGCGGAATTATTCCCGATTTGCGGGCGGCTGCCAAGTGCATCAGGCAGTCAAAAGTAGATATTAATAGAATTACTTCCTGGACAAGCGATGACGTCGATTGACAGGATGACCACTTGAGAATACGGTCATCGTTCGCCTTGAGGTCGGGGCGGCTGCACGGTCACGGGACCTGGGACGCACCATCGCAGCCGGCATGCCGACGCAAAGGCCGTCGGCATGGCACCCTGTCCGCCGCTTCGACGGTTGGCATGGGGCCCGCCCATTCGAGGAATCACGGGCACGATGAGAATCTTCATGCTGGGATGGGAGTTCCCGCCGTTCATTTCCGGCGGACTGGGTACGGCCTGTTACGGGCTGACCCGCGGGCTCTCGGCCCTGGGACATCATGTCATCTTCGTGCTGCCGCAGCCGGTCGAAAGCACTTACACGACGCATGTCACCCTGCGCTCGCCCACCTCGCGCGAGCATTTTGCACTGCACCGCGAACTGACTTCGCACGAGTTCGAGAACGTCGAGTTCCGCGCCATTCAATCCATGCTTCAGCCGTACTCGACGCCTGAGCCGGACGTGCTGGTTCACGACGTGACTCGCGGCGTGAACGTGACTGAGACGCAGCATGTCGTCCGTTCGCAGACGCCGGGATTCATCGAATCGACGAAGACGACCGCGCACGCGTCGGGCGGCGGAGGCGGAGGACCGGGAGGACATTATGCCGGCGACATGTTCGCCGAAGTGCAGCGCTACGCGCGCATCGCGGTCGAGCTGGCCCTGAATGAGACGTTTGATGTTATTCATGCCCATGATTGGATGACCTACTCGGCAGGGATCGCCGTGGCCGCGGCGACCGGCAAGCCGCTGGTGATTCACGTGCATTCGACCGAGTTCGACCGCAGCGGCGAGCACGTCAATCAACGGATCTACGACCTGGAGCGGCAGGGCATGCATGTGGCCACGCGGGTGATCTGCGTGAGCCACCTGACACGCAACATCGTGCTGCACCGTTACGCCGCGCCGGCCGAGCGCGTCGAGGTGGTCTACAACGCGATCAGCAATCCCGAGAATCACGACATCGAAGCGCCGCCGCCGATCGGCAAGGACGAGCGGATCATTCTCTTCCTCGGACGCATCACCATGCAGAAGGGCCCGGAGTATTTCGTAGCCGCGGCCAAGATGGTGCTCGAGTACGAGAAGAACGTGCGCTTCGTCATGGCCGGCAGCGGCGACATGATCCGCCGGGTAATCGAGCTGGCCGCCGAACTGGGCATCGGGCACAAGTTTGTGTTCACCGGTTTCCTGCGCGGCGACGACGTGGCCCGTATCTTCAAGATGGCGGATCTTTATGTCATGCCCAGCGTGAGCGAGCCGTTCGGCATCGCGCCGCTGGAAGCGCTTTCGCATGATGTGCCGGTGCTGATCTCAAAGCAGTCGGGTGTGTCGGAGGTGCTTACCCATGCACTCAAGGTGGACTTCTGGGACACGCGGGAAATGGCCAATATGATCATTGCGGTGCTGCGCCATCCACCACTGCAGAATACCCTGCGCGAGCACGGCAATTTCGAGATCAAGCGGCTCACCTGGGAAGACAGCGCTCAGAATTGCGTGCACGTCTATGAGCGGGCGATTCGCGCAAACCGGCGCTAATCGAATAGTCTGTCCAATTCCAATCACGCCACCAGACGCATTTTTCTATTCGTCACTTTTTGATGACGCTGAGGGAGAGGTCTCGCTCAGCCCATCGGCCCCGCTGGCCTGCAAATACTGAATCTTCTGCTCAGCTTCCTGAAGCACCGCGCGGCAGCGCCGGACGAGCGCCATGCCCTCCTCGTAGCTCTTGATCGAGTCTTCGAGACCGATCTTGCCCTGCTCGATCGAATCGACGATCTGTTCGAGCCGCTTCAGGGCCTCTTCGAACTTAAGGTTGTCTTTGGCCACGCTTATTCCTCGGCTGCATCACCCACGTAGGGATTGTACCGCCGCTCGGCCCCGATGGTGGTGACCGGCCCATGACCGGAATAGACTTTTGTCTCGTCAGGCAGGGTCAGCAGGTTGGACTTGATGTTGCGGACCAGTTGCTCGCCGTCGCTATGATGAAAGTCCATGCGCCCGACGGAGCGATAGAAGAGCGCGTCGCCGACGATGACCACGCCCGCCTCGGCCTGGTAGAGGCTGCGGCTGCCCGGGGCGTGGCCCGATGAATCGAGGATTTGCCAGAGGTTTCCGTCGAGGATGAGCGTCGAGCCTGCGGGCATGTCGCGGGTCTTCTGCGGCGGAAGGGAAATCGGAAAGCCATAGCCTGCGGAGAGATTGTCGTTCGGATTGGTCAGGGCCGACGAGGCCTCATCCGCCATGATGATCGGCAGGTCCGGGAACGCCTCCAGGATCTGCGGCACGCCTGCGATGTGATCGAGGTGCCCGTGGGTCAGGATCAACGCTTCGGGCACGAGCTTCTCGCGCCGGGCCAGCGCGGCCATGTTGGCGCCCGAGGGTGGAAAGCCCGGATCGATGAACCAGCAGGGACCGCCGGGCCGGGTCCACACGACGTAGGCGTTCTCGCCGAACTGCGGATCCACGAAGGTGTCGATGCGAATGGGTGACGGCATGGATGTGCGGATCGTCGTGTGCGGATCAGGGTTGCGTTTTCACCGATGCGTCAACATAGCCGATAAGGCGATTACCGTCGAGAACAATAATCGCATGGTTTCTAACATGGAGCCCGCCAAAGGACTGCATTGGTGGGGTCATCAAAGTCGATTCCGGTGAATCGCCGCTTGTGCCATCGATCAGGCTGATACGTCGGAGGATGATCGAATTACCTGTGGGTTGAGACGAAACGGGCTGGGAGGTGGGGCGCGACGTGGGCGCTTGCAGTCCATGGCACAGCAATGCGTCTTGAATCAAGACAGGCGACTGTTCATTCACGAACTGAGGATAGGAGTGGCGCCATTGCCTGCGACCCGTGCCGGCATCAAAAGCACCAATGACGCGGGGTGTGGCCGCAATAACCAGCGATCCGGAGGAGACGGTCCACAGCAGGTTGTCATCGTCAGTCGCCAGTTGCGTCGAGCGCCACTTTCTTTCGCCAGTTTCGGCGGAGTATCGCGTCAGTGTTTTCCCATCATTGCTAACGAAGATGTCTCCTGCATCAATCATTAGCGTCGACGTGAAAATCGTCGGCCTGTGCTTGACACGCCAATTCAAGCCAAGTGAGCCGGATTCGAAGGAGGCCAGTTGCTTCGTTGTGACCGCCAGAATTCTCGTATCCGAGATCCTCTGGATGAATTGAAGGTTGGTTTCACGGTCGTACGGTGCAGTTCTAAACGTATGCCCGGTTTCAAGGTATCGGCTTGTCAGCGAACCGGAAATCGCGTTCTCGTCATAGGTAACCACGAATTGAGAGTCGGCTGCGAGATACCCGGGGTTTCGCGGACCATCCGGCACGCGCCATGCGATTGAGCCATCCAACAGATTGACGCACATCAGCTCGCGCCGGTCATTCAAACAGATCAACCGATCCGACGCGAAGGCGAAATCGATAAGGGTGACTTGCCATTCGGGATCATCCTCGGGATTGGTGGAGGTCTTCTCGCCGACGCGCCAGAGAACGCGGCCATCGGACCGGGCCACGCAAATCAGCTGCGTCGTGATGGCGAATACGAGCCGCTTCTCATCCAGCACCAGCAGGGCGGGTTCGTATTTACAAGTGACGGGAACCGGCCACAGGGCCTGATTCGTGCTCGGGTCATACAGCATGACCTCGCCGCCGCTATAGACCACCAGCAGCTTCATCGCCTCGGCGGGCGAGGTGTCGAAGCGCGGATCGAGGACCGTGGCGCGATCGGGATGCAGTCGCGTATATGCGAGGCGCATCGGGAATTGGACTGTCGGAATGCCTGCCTTCTCCGCCATCGGATGAGCTGTCTGTGCAGCCGCTCCAGTGACGAAGATCAAACTCAGAATGATCATGCAGGCGATTCGCGTCATGATCTCGACCGATTGCCAATGTGCTCATTGAGCGCCCGGCCCATCTCCTGGGCCAGGTCCGTCAGATTGGTATGCGTGGCCCCGCTTTTGGCGATGATCTGGAGCCGGCTGATTTCACGACTTCCATCACGCAGGACGAATACGCACGCCGCATAGGAATGCGAGCCTACCAGTTCCTTCAGCGTGCCCTTCATCAGGAAGAACGTGGCGATCGGCTGAATGATCAGCTTGTCATTTCCCCTGCCGCCCAGTGCGCCTTCCTTGCCGGTCAACTGCGTCTCAAGCGAGCGCGGCAGGGCGGCGCGGAACTCGCCCGGAACCAGGGAGCCGAGGTCGCTCTTGATCGGCAGCACCTCGACGTCGCCGAACTTCGCGAATGAGACGCGCGACGACTCGGAGATCACCTGCAAGTCCGACTCGGCCCCGACTGATTCGCGAATGGCCTTCTTGGCGATCGTGGAGCAGCCGGTGGAGCAGAGCAGCATGCATGTCATGGTCAGACCGATGGCAGATCGAATGGGCATTGTGTGGTTCCAAGTGTGAATCGTGGGCGAGGACAAACTCATGCAGACATAATAGATGATGATGCGCGGTTCAAGAAGGCGCGGTCGGCTCGGCATGCGCCGGCGGTTCTGGTGGTGCATTCGTCACTTCATCGGGCGGCGCGGCGTAGGCCTGCTCCGATTGCTGGATCAAGCGCTCGCGTATCTCGTCGATCAAGTCTCTCTCAGACGGCATCTGGTCGAAGCGTCCGAACCAGCCAGGGGCCTTTTCATTTTGAAACAGGAATCGCGAGAGGAGCCAGATACGTTCACACGAGGCGGTGTTGGACGGAGATGCTGGATCCAATTTCGCAACAGTCGCGGCGTTGCGAGTGCGCTGCATCCATTCGCCAATTATGGATGCAATTTCGGGCCAGAGGACCGACTCGCCAACGTGAATTTCACGAGCCGACACGATGTAAGGGCGTACCAGCGTGTTCTTTTCAACGCGGCGGGGCGAGCAGGCCCGCTGAATGACGAGCCATGCAGCGCCGCCCAGATCGGCCATGTGTCGATATTCAGACTTGCTCCGCAGAGATTCGGCGCGCTCGATCGTGCCGCGGATGGATGCCGCCCGCTCGAACTCCAGCTTGCCGGCCGCCGCCTGCATGTCAGTGCGGAGTTTTTCAATTCGTTCGGTCGAGCGGCCCATTGAGAAGTCCCAGGCCGCCGAGATCATGTCGCGATAGACGTTCAGGCCAATGGTGCCATTGCATGGCGCCGGACATTTGCCCATGTCGAAGTAGGCGCAGGCCTCGCCGTGGGGCGATTTTTCGAGCACATCGTAATAGCGACAAAGATCGAATAAGTCCGCCAGCATGTCCACCCAGGCATCGGCCGACTTGCGCGTCGGCAGGGGGCCGAGGTAGCGGGCGCCGTCGGGGCGAAGGTCGCGCGTGACGGTGAATCGCGGCGTCGTGGCGGTTGGATCGATGCGGATGAACTCAGCCGGACCGAAGCCAAGCAGGGTGCGGTATTCGCGGGGATACAACACGCGAGCCTGCTGCCAGTGAGTCAACAGGGTTTCGAAAGAACCGTATGTCTCGATCCAATAGAGACGGCGGGCAATTTCCGCGAGGTTGACCCGCTTGGTGCGGATGTCGGGCTCGGGCGCGGCAAGTCGATGACCCACCACGCGGCGCAGATTGGCGCTGAATGACAACAGGATGGGCCGGTCAGTTTCGTCGCATATCAAATACACGCCCGGAGCGGCCGGGAGGGATTTTTCCGGCAGCGGCTGTCCGGGAGTCAGTTCAAGATTGTGCGAGAATTGCGGCCGCAAGCATCACCTTTGGGCCGCATGGCCTAATGCCCATGCCCGTGGCTCTGGCAGTGTGGACACACGAATCGCTCGTCGCCTTTGCGCCTGGCTTTCGCGCCTGAGTCCGCCTTTGGATACGAATAGCGACAGCAGTGGCATTCCTGCGTGCCGGCGCCGCGCATCTGGGCATCGGCCCACTTGCCCAGTTCCTCGGGCACGACGCCGCGCCCGCGACATACGGGACAGGTTTCGTAAAAACTCCGCAGGATGATATCGCGGATGAATGCCGACTTGTCCGGCGCCTTGTTGAGCACGTCGGCTAAATGGCGATCGACTCGGAATGAAACGATGACGCCTTTTTCCTTGGCCATGGCGTGGATTCTACGGTCTTTCAATTGTTGTTGTGCAATACAATTGAGAGTGTGGCACAGGCCAATGGCCTGTGACGAATTGGCCATTCACCGGGTCGACACCGATCAACCGGCCATTGGCCGGTTCTACAAATGATGGTGTTATTCCGCCGGTGGCTCATCCTTGGACTTGCGAGCGCGGGCCTTTCGCGGCGTGACCACGGCCTTCGGAGGTGGATGCTCGCCAGCGTGGCCCTCTGGCGCAGCCAGATCGGCAGATGCCTCAAGCGGAAGTTGTAGGACGGGCGGCGGCTCAATGGGCTGATCCATATGCAACTGTTCAGCGGACCCTGAGCCCGGCACGCCACCTTCATGCATGTCGAAGTCGCTCGTATCAATTCGCAGCGGAGCGGGGTCAACCTGCTCGACGCTGTCCACGGTCTCCGCCGGATTGACAGCGGGCGTTGGAGCCGCCGCCGCGCCACCGCGCAGCGCGTCCACCTGTGGGAGATCTTCCAATCCCGCGAGCCCGAACACTTCGAGAAACCGCTTGGTGGTGCCATACAGTAGTGGGCGGCCGAGATCCTCGGCCCGGCCCACGATCTTGATCATGTTCATTTCGCGCAGGCGGTTGAGCAGATCGCCGGCCGCCACGCCGCGCACCGCCTCGATGTCCGCACGCGTGCAGGTCTGCTTGTAGGCCTCGATGGCAAGGGTCTCCATGGCCGCGACCTTCAGCTTGGTCT
>CAYXEY010000152.1:0-9933 GCA_964464105.1 uncultured Planctomycetaceae bacterium | reverse complement strand
GAACCCCCACTCCCTTGCGGGAACCGGATTTTGAATCCGGCGCGTCTGCCAATTCCGCCACTTTGGCTCTGGCAATCGATGAAACTGACATCATATTAGCGTCCGTCCGAGGTCCGGCCAAGTGACCGCCTTTGCCCTTAGAATCCTCCGCATGACCATCACCGTGCGATTCTTCGGTCCCGCCGTCGACCTCGCCGGGACGCAGTCCGCCTCGCTGGACCTCTCCGCCGGCGACACGGTTGGACGCGTGGCCGGCGTGCTGGCCGAGCGGCACCCGAAGCTGGGCGCCGCCGTCGGAATTCGGCTGGCGGTCAATCATCGATTTGTCGCTTTGAGCCACGTCCTCGCCGACGGCGACGAGGTCGCGGTCATTCCACCGGTATCAGGAGGCTGATGCGTGGACCTGGTGGCCCTGACGCGAATGACCATCGACACCGAGGCGCTCACCCGCGCGGTCTCGTCGCACGCCGCCGGCGCGATCGCGAGTTTCCTGGGCACGGTTCGCGCCGAAACCCATGAATCCAAGACGCTTGTCGCATTGGACTACGAAGCCTATGAGGAGATGGCCCTGGTGCACATGACCGACATTCGGGCGAAGGCCGTTTCAGAGATGGGCATTCTGGAGGCGGCGATCGTACATCGCCTGGGGCGAATCCCGCTGGGCGAGGCCTCGGTCGCCATCATCGTGGCTTCTCCGCACCGCGCGCAGGCCTTCGACACCTGTCGCTGGATCATCGAACGCATCAAGGCCGACGTGCCCATCTGGAAGAAGGACGTGTGGTCCGACGGCACCACGCAATGGGTGGACCCCACGGCATGAGCAAACTCCTGCATGCACTCGGCACGATGGCCGCCGGCGTCTGGCTCGGCGCGATGATACTCATCGCCGTCGTCGCGCAGACCACGTTTCAAACCGCGCGCACCCTCGGCATCGCCAGTCCGGACGCCCTCGCCGGCAAGATCATGGCCGCGAATTTCACGCGATATGACAAGGTGCAGGGCATCTGCGCGGCCGTGCTGGTGGTGACGCAAGTCGCCGCGCCGATAATGCGGCTGCGCTTTTCGCCGCGCGATCGATTTCGATTGTGCGCCATCTTGGCGGCGTGCGTTTTCTTCGTGTATGGCGCGATGGTGCTCACACCGCAGATCCAGCAATTGCAGGGGCCGATCGATTCATCCGGAGTCGATGACGCGATTCGAGCGACTTTCGATCAATTCCACAAGTCGGCGGTGATGCTCTCGAAGATCAACCTGGTGATTCTGGCCTTGATCGTGCTGGAGATGGCCTGGCCGGGCGCGGGCCCGGAGCGCGTTCGCACTCAGGTCATTCGCAACGACGGGTTCGGACCGAAGATCACGGAGATATGAAAAGCACGTCGAAAGCCGCAAGTACCGCCCCTGCTCCGAAGGGACCGTCAAGAGTGTTCGCCCGCGAGACGCTCGCAGCGCGAAAGACCCGCGCCCTCAAAATCGTCCGCCGCCTTAAGAAGGAGTATCCCGACGTCGAGTGCGCCCTCATTCACAAGTCTCCGCTAGAACTGCTGGTGGCCACCATCCTCTCGGCCCAATGCACCGATGACCGCGTCAACAAGGTCACGCCCGCCCTCTTCGCCCGCTATCGCGACGCCGCGGCCTTCGCAGGCGCGCAAACCCCCGAGCTGGAGAAGCTCATCCAATCGACCGGCTTCTTCCGCAATAAAACCAAGAGCATCATCGGCGCGGCCAAGCGGATCACCGAGCACTACAAAGGCCGCGTGCCCGACAACATGGACGATCTGCTCACCCTGCCCGGAGTGGCCCGAAAGACGGCCAACGTCCTGCTGGGCACCTGGTTCGAGAAGAACGAAGGCGTCGTGGTCGACACCCACATCGGGCGGCTGGCCCACCGGTTGAAGCTGACGTGGCGCTCGAAGAATGACAAAGATGCAGTGAAAATCGAGCGCGATCTAATGGAAGTGTTGCCGCGCGAAGACTGGACCGACACGGGCCACGGCCTCATCTGGCACGGACGCAAAGTATGCAAAGCGCGCAAGCCGGCGTGCGAAAAATGCGTACTGGCGGACCTGTGCCCGTCGGCATTTAAGGTGTAGCGTCCCCCCTCTGTGGGGGACGACGGACGCACTACGGCCCTACGGAAATCGAATTCGCCGTCCCCCACGGAGGGGGGACGCTACGCATACCAGTGATACAGCATAAAATAGACTATCACGCCAGTTATCGACACATACATCCAGATCGGCCAGGTCCACCGCGCGATGGCCTTGTGCCGCACGAAATCGCGCCGCAGCGCCCGCCGCAGTGTAATGATCGCCAGCACCGGCACAATCGCCGCCAGAATCACGTGCGAAATGAGCAGCGTGTAATAGACCTTCGCCGCCAACCCTGTCCCGGCGAACTTGGTATGCCCCACCCCTTCGGCCGCTTGCCGCAAGGTGTGGTAGGTGAGATAGCAGGCCAAAAAGACAATCGACGTGACGAACGCCGAAACCATACACGTTGCGTGGGCCTTGATCTTCCCACGCTTGATGAGAATGAACCCCGCCAGCAGAAGCAGCGTGGCGAGGGCATTCAGCGAGGCGTTGACATGCGGCAGATCGCGATAGGTCACGGATTCGACTCCGCCATGACCGACTTCACATCCTTGATGATCTTCTCACGCACATCCGCCGGCATCGGTTTGCCCAGCAGCTCCGAGGCGTTTTCGTACTGCTCCTCTTCGGTCAATACGTCATAGGTCGAACGAACTCGCCCGCGCTTGTCGACCAGCACGAATTTGAACGAATGCAGAATCGGACTGCTCTCCGATTCCTCCTGCAGCGCCAGCAAGAAATGCTTCGTCACCAATTCGACGATTCTCGCCCGGTCGCCGGTCAGCAGCATCCACGTCGCCGGATCCTTGGGTTTCCACAACATCGCGTATTCGCGGAGCTTCTCCGGCGTGTCCCGCGCGGGATCAACCGATATCGACACGCACAGTACATCTTTCAGTCCTGCGTCGATCAACGCTTTCTGCAACTCGACCATCCGCTCGGTGATCACCGGACACTGGGCCGCGCACGACGTGAAGATGAAATCGGCGATCCACACGCGTCCGCGCAGATCGCGAAGCAGGTTTACCGGTTTGCCATGCTGATCGGTCAGCGTCATGTCGGGGATGGCGGAGATTTCGGGCAGATTGGTGGCCAAAGTGCCGCCGGATCGACCCGCGCCGACGCGCGGCGTACGCAGGAACTGAAGGAATGCGAGACTCCCCACGACCAGCAGGGAGACGAACATGAGAATCCAGAAACCCTTCGCGGGGCGCATCTCGTCGTGGCGCGACTCGGGTGGCGCTTCGACTTCATTATGCGGAGGCAGATGCGTATTGCTCATGCAGACTTCCAAGTTGAGTCGCGAATCAGTGGGACTACACGGCGGCCCTTGCCGAATCCGTCGTCGCGGCGCGGGTGGCGCCTGCAAACGTGGCCAGCGCGAAGGCGAGCGTGACCCCCAGCGCAGGCCATCCGCCCGAGGTTCGCGCAACAGCGTCGCCCGGTGCATGCCAGTATAGGGCCGAGCGGAGCAGCGTGACGCAGTAGCTCATCGGATTGACCGACATGATCCATCTCATCCACGAGGCCGCGCCGCTCGCGGGGAAGAACGCCCCCGACAGCACGAGCATCGGCATGAGCGCGAGATTCATGACCGCGTGAAAGCCCTGCGTCGATTCCATTTTCCACGCCATCCAGAAGCCCAGGCTGGTCACGGCAATGCCGACAAGCGTCATCGCGGCGATGGTCAAAGCAATCGACCCGACGTTGAGCCGAAGCCCCGCCAGTGGCGAGAGCAGCAGGAAGAGCGTGGCCTGTCCGACCGCGAGGATGGTTGCCCCGGCGACTTTGCCGAGCACGATGGCCGCGCGCGGCGCAGGAGAAACAAGCACGCCCTGCAGGAATCCATCACGACGATCGTCGATAATCGAGATCATCGAGAAGATCGAGGTGAACAGCAGGATCGCCGCGAGCGCGCCGGGAAAGGTGTATTCCGCATATCCGCCGCCCGCCCCACCGGCCGGATTGAACGATCGGCCGAGCCCCGAACCCGCCAGCACCCAGAAGACCAGCGGCGTACCCAGCGCGCCGATGATGCGGCTGCGTTGCCGCAGGAAGCGCACGACCTCGCGGCGCATGAGCGTCGCGGCCGGCGTCCACAATCCCGGCGACGATGCATGATTGGGGAGCGCATCATTCATTCTCGAAGCGCCTCCCGGTCTCGCGCATGAACACGTCCTCAAGCGTCGGTTGCCCCACCGTCACCGAGCGAATGTCGCCACCAAACGCATCGACCAGCGCCGGCACGAGCGCATGTCCGCCGGCCTGTTCGATGCGCACGGACTCGTCCACCACCGACGCATTGCAGTTGAACCGCGCCGCAACACGATCGCGCATCGCCGCGGCATCGTCGCACTCGATCTGAATGCACGCCCCGCCGATCTTCGCCTTCAACTCCGCCGGACGCCCCAGCGCCACCAGCTTCCCGTGATCCATGATGCCGATGCGATCGCAGCGATCAGCCTCGTCCATGAAATGCGTGGTCATGACCAGGGTCATGCCGTTGGCGGCGCGCAAGGCCTGCAAATGCCGCCACATCGCCATCCGCGCCCCGGGATCGAGCCCCGTGCTCGGCTCATCCAGCAGCAGCACGGCCGGACGGTGCAAGATGCTCTTGGCGATTTCAACGCGGCGCTTGAGACCGCCCGAAAGCGTGCGCACAAGATGATGGGCCCGATCGGCGACATCGAGCGCGGCCAGCGCTTCCTGAATGCGACTTTGGAGCAACGCGCCACTCAGTCCGTAGAGATGACCTGCATGCAGCAGATTTTCGCGGGCGGTCAAATAAGGATCGAGACTGGGCGATTGAAAGACAACGCCGCATAGCCCGCGCACGGCGCCGCGATCGGTCACGACATCGTGCCCGGCGATTCGGGCGGAGCCGCTCGATGGTGGCAGCAAAGTCGCAAGAATCTTGAAAAGCGTCGATTTGCCGCCGCCGTTGGGACCGAGCAATCCGAAGGTCGTCCCCGGCTCGATGGAAAACGAAACCCCATCCACCGCGACATGCGTGCCATATCGATGCGTGAGACCCTGTATCTCGACAATCGGAGTCACGTCCGATCAATCCACAACAGCGCCAGCACGAGCGGAAGATAGACAATCGTCGCGAGGAGCATGGCCCTGGCGCTGGCCGTCGTGCGGAGCCTTCCCACGCGTGCACCCACGAAGAGCAATGCAAGGCCACCGAGGGCCGCGCCGATCGCATACAGCATTCCCGCTGCGCCAATCCACCACGGCGACAGGCTCACCATCAATAGAACGACGCCATATCCGACGATCCACCGCCCGGTGCGGCGCCCATCCTCATCCGCGGACGACAGCATGCGATACCCGCCGCGAATGTAATCTTCGCGGTGCATCCAAGCGATCGCGAAAAAATGCGGCAACTGCCAGGCAAACAGAATCGCGAACAGCGTCCACGCCGCCGGGGTGAGATGTCCGGCCGCCGCGGCAAAGCCGATGAGCGGCGGCAAGGCCCCGGGAATGGCCCCGACGTGCGTGTTGTAAATCGAAACCCGTTTCAGCGGCGTATAGACAAACAGATACAAAACGAAAGTCGCCACGGCCAGCAGCGCCGCCAGTCCGTTGCTCCACTTAAACAGGTACGCCGTGCCAACGATGGCCGCCGACCAGCCCAGGACCGCGGCCTCGCCGGCATCCATGCGACCCGACGCGACCGGTCGATTCCGCGTGCGGATCATCCGCGCATCGTTTTCGCGCTCGGCCACCTGGTTCAGGATGTTCGCCGCAATCGCCACCAGGGCCGTGCCGATCAGACAATGCGCCAGCCCAACGAACGAGAATGCCTCGCCCGCGCCCAGTGCGAAGCCGATCGCGGTCACAATCAGCACCATCAGGCTGATCCGCGGCTTGGCCAGAGCCAGCACGTCGGTCCAGTTCACGACCGTCGTCGCGATCGGCGCAGACGCGGTATGTTCCATCTGCGGAGTCATGCCACGGCCCCCTTCAACGCGGACGCAGCAGGCGTCGAGACCACCAGCAGGCGGCGATGGGCCTGCAAGGTCAGCATCCATGCGGTTCCCAATGTCGCCGCCCCCACCGCGACATGTGCAGTGGCGATGTACGGATGCCGGCCGGACCACACCGTCCACGCGCCGAGTCCGATCTGCACACACAGGAGCACAATGCCGGTCCAGGCCAGCCGCTGAATACTACGAATGTCGCCATGCCGGGCGATTGCGATGCCCATCGTGCCCAGCAGAACAATCGACACGACCACGGCCCAGAACCGATGGGCCATGTGATACACAACCTGCGCCGCGGTCACCTCGGGCAGAAAGTGGCCCATGCGGCGGGTCTCGTTGTACTGCGTCAGGGCCGTGTCGCTGAGATCAGGCATGATTCGCCCATTGGCCAGCGGAAAATCGAGAATGGCCAGGCCGCTCTCGGTGTGCCGCATGACCGCCCCGAGGATCAACTGCACGAAAACGACGGTCGTCAACAAAATCGCGAGTTGGGGCAGTGCCGGTCGGCCGATCGCCTCGATGCGCGGCGGCGACAGAATCCACGACTTCGACGTAAACACAGCGATGGCAATGGTGATGCAAAAGAACGTCTGAGCCGTGCAGCCATGCAATACGCTGACCGGGGGCGGCAAAAGCGTAAGAACGGTGAGTCCGCCCAGGGCGCCCTGAATGATGACCAGCGCGAGCGCGAACCAGCCGAGTTTGCGCAGCCAGCGGCGCGGCTCGCGCTTGTGCAGCCAGACCGCCAGAATGATCGTTAGAAACCCGATGGTAGATGCGATCAGGCGATGCACATGCTCATAAAAGATCCCGCCGACCCACTTCGATGGCGGAAAAGTGAACATGTTGTGACCGTAGGAGTTCGGCCAATCGGGCACGGCCAATCCGCTGCCGGTGCTGGTGACCATCGCCCCCGCGACGATCAGCCCGAGGGTGCAGATCGCCAGCAACACGGCAAAGCGATGCAGCCACGGGTTGTACGCAGGGACAGTCGCGGCGTAGTCGAGAGTAGTCGTAGTCGAAGCCATGCCGCGTGATCAATGCTGAAGTAGTCTTGAGTGTGCCACTGCTTCAAGCAGTGCCTTTACCTGGTGCGCCAGCTCATGAACCACTGCTTGAAGCAGAGGCACAGGGGCGCATGTCAAATCTTATCTTGCGAAACCGCATCAACGGAACTCATTCGAGTTCGCCGTGCCCGGACAAACCAAGTCGCCGCGAGAGCGCTCATCGCCAGAAGCATGCCATAGGTCACGCCGATCATGACCAGCACGCCGTTGGCCGTGCCCTGGACCACCGGATCGTCCTTGTCGCCGAAGCAGACCGAGCAGGCCGAGGCCATCGGCGCCGCAAAATGGCATGCGGCCATCACCGCTACGAACATCATCTGCCGGCGAAGCGCGAGCTTTGTCTTCATGGTGAACTCTCCCGGACGGCGAGTCGCGATCAAATGTAGCTGACGCCCTTGAGCTTCTTCATGAACCAGCACCCGTAAACGGTCAAACCCGCAGCGAAAACGAAAGAGCCGACACCGGTGGCCAGCATCTCGAGCTGGTGCTGCTCCATATAACGCCGTGTCGCCCAGACCCCGAAGCCAATCAGGAACAGCATCACCACGCTGATGAAGAACAGATGGAAAAACTTAAGCGACATGCGACACGTCCTAGTGCTTAATGTGCTCGTGGTGAATGACAGCCGGCGACTGGGAGACGTTTTTCGCGCGGCCCACCGTCTCGCTTTCGGTCAACACTGGAACGGCTAGAAGCACGATGAAGAATAGCGCGCAATTGGCCAGGATCCAGAAGAGGGCGCTCTTCTCGCTGATCAGGTGCATGAAGTAGCAGGCCACCAGTCCGGCCTTGATCGAGGCGACCAGCAGGGCAATCACCACCGCCGTCGTGATTGACCAATTCTGGTTGTAACCGATCTGGGCCACGGCCACGGTCACCGCGGTCAGCACGGCCAGGGCCGCGAAGACGCGATAGTAAATCTTCACATGATGCTGAATGTCTGCGGCTGACGATCCGCCCATCGCGGAATCTCCTTAGAGCAGGTAAAGAATCGGAAACAGAAAGATCCAGACCAGGTCGACAAAGTGCCAGTACAACCCGGTGCACTCCACCCGGTTGACCATCTTCTCCGGGTTCCACTTCCAGATGCGGTCGGCGGCGAGGATCAGGTACAGGATCACCACCATGCCGCCCAAGATGTGGAGTCCATGCAGGCCGGTCAGGGTGAAATAGACCGCGAGAAAGGTGCTGTGTGCCGGGCCAAAGTTCGTGACACGCTTGATTTTGGCTCGCTCAAACGTAACCGGCGGACCGTGGCCGTGTCCGCTGGCACCGTGGACATCGGGTTCGATGCTTACCTCGGTTTCGGTCTCCTTGACGTGGCCACCGGTGATGAGCATGACCTCGTGGCCGTCGTGCGTAACAGGCGCGAGAAACTCGACTTGGTAATGCTCCAACTTTCCCTTGTATTCAATATACTTCACGACCATGAACGCGCCGGCCAGGGCGAAAGTAAAAGCCAGCATCGCCTTGGCCCGGCCCAGGCGGTTCATTTTCAACTCTGCCCACGACATGACCATGGTCACGGAGCTGGTGATCAGCACCATGGTATTCACCATGGCCAGCTTCCAGTTGAGGATCTCCTCGCCGCGCGGCCAGGTGCCCTCCTGGGCGCTGGTGCGCAGGATGATGTAGCAACTGAACAGCGCGCCGAACAGCATCACTTCGGACGCCAGGAAGAGCCACGTCCCGAACTTCCCGTTGTACATCCCGGTCAGCGGATGCGGCTCTACATCGTGTGGAATAATCGCGGTATCGGACAAGCGTCAGGCCTCCATCGCTATGTTCTGCGGCAGGTAATCCGTCTTGCGGCCCGGCACGCTGTATTCATACGGTCCGCACTGTGCGACCGGCACGACATCGAAATTGCCGTGCGGCGGCGGCGACGGAGCCGACCACTCGATCGTCGTGGCTTCCCACGGGTTCTTGCCGACCTTCTTGCCGGCGAACGCGCTGTAGAAGAAGTTGATGATGAACGGAATTTGCGCCAGGCCCAGGCACCACGCCGACCATGAGGCCATCAGCGAAAGGCCCTGCGCGCTGGCGCCATGCAATTGATACGACTGGTCATACTGCCGTCGCAGAATGCCGGCCATGCCCTGGAAGAACATGGGCATGAACACGCCGTTGATGAAGATAAAACTGAACAGCCAGTGAATCTTGCCGAGCAACGGACTCATCATCCGACCGGTCACCTTGGGGAACCAGTAGTAGATGCCTGCGAACATGGCGAAGATCGTGCCGGGCGCGACCACGTAGTGGAAGTGGCCGATCACGTAATAAGTGTCATGCAGGTGAATGTCCGACGCGGTCAGGCCAAGCGGCAGACCCGTGAGACCACCAATGGCGAACATCGGCAGGAACGACAATGCGAAGAGCATCGGCACGGTGTAGCGAATCGACGCGCCCCAGAGGCTGATGATGAAGCATGTCAAAATGACGACCGACGGCACCGAGATCACCATGGTGGTGAACTGGAAGAAGGTCGACAGCGTCGGGCCCATGCCGGTCATGAACATGTGGTGGGCCCACACAATGAAGGACATGAATCCGAGGAAGATGGCCGAGTGCACCAGGGCCTTGTAGCCCCACAGCGGCTTGCGGGTGTTGTTGGCGATGACCTCGGCAATGATGCCCATGCCCGGCAGAATCAGAACGTACACCTCGGGGTGAGCCAAAAACCAGAACAAGTGCTGCCAGAGCAGCGGGCTTCCGCCACCGGAGTATTGATTTTGCACGACGTCCGTTACGACCAGTCCGCCCGGCATGAAGAAGCTCGTGCCGGCC
>CAYXEY010000151.1:0-9940 GCA_964464105.1 uncultured Planctomycetaceae bacterium | reverse complement strand
ATCCAAACCCTGTCCACGGACGCCCGATATCGCGTGTATCTCGACGCCGAGGGCCTGCTGCAATTGAGTCAGTTCTTCGGGCGTGTCCTCGAGGGCGAGGTCGAGTTTGTTGGCCACGATCAGCTCGCGCTTACCCGCCAGCTTGGGGCTGTAGGCCTCCAGCTCCCTGCGAATCATGCGGTAGGCGGTCACCGGATCGGGTTGACCTTCCGGTGGGAACAAATCGATGAGGTGCAGGATGAGCCGCGTGCGCTCAATGTGCCGCAGGAACGTCTGGCCGAGTCCGACGCCCTCGTGGGCCCCTTCGATCAATCCTGGCAGATCAGCAACGACGAATCGGCGATAACCCGTCAATGCAACGATGCCGAGGCTCGGCACCAACGTGGTGAATGGATAATCGGCGATCTTCGGACGAGCGCGGCTGATACGTGACAGCAGCGTGCTCTTCCCGGCGTTGGGCAGTCCCACGAGGCCCACGTCGGCGATGAGCTTCAGCTCCATGCGCAGCCAGCGCTCTTCGCCCGGCTCGCCCTTTTCGAATGTCCTCGGTGTCTGATGTGTTGGCGTGGCGAATCGACCGTTTCCTCGGCCACCCCGTCCCCCACGGGCCACACAAACGCGAGCATCGTCGGTGGATAAATCGCGAAGCAGCGATCCACTGTTTCGGTCGTACACCAGCGTGCCCACGGGAACATGAATCTCGACGTCGTCGGCCGCGGCGCCGGAACAGTTGCCGCCGCTGCCCGGCTGTCCCGGACGAGCGTTCCAGTGATGGTGTCCGCTCAAATCGACGAGGGTGGAAACGTGTGGGTCAGCCACGACGTAGATGCTGCCGCCGATGCCGCCGTCCCCGCCATCGGGACCACCCTTGTTGACGTACTTCTCGCGCCGGAAGCTGACGCAGCCGTCGCCTCCCTTGCCCGATTGCACGTGAATGATCGCTTCGTCGACGAAAAGCATGATTCGATACGCGGGAGATATCCCGCTGTCATAGTAAAAGCCCCGACCTGATCTGGCCGGGGCTTGGTGAGATCAATACGAATTGCGCAGGCGTTTCGCTCAGTTCGCCGCGGCTGCGATCGGCTCGATGCTGATCCGCCGGCCGGTGAACTGCACCTTGCCGTCCTTGAGCGCATACAAGGTGTCGTCGCGGCCCTGGCCCACGTTCATGCCGGCCTTGTACGGCGTGCCGCACTGGCGAACGAGAATCGTGCCGATCTTGACGATCTGGCCTTCCCACCGCTTGAGGCCGCGAAATTGCGGCGCACTGTCACGTCCGTTGCGGCTGGAGCCCTGTCCCTTTTTATGTGCCATGATGCTACCTCTTGCTGTCTAGTAACCAGTCGATTCAAAACTATCGCATGACCCATTCCATCTTGCCCAGCACCGGCGTTGCCGCCTGCCGCGTACTCACGTCGCCGGGCAGCGTGTAGGGCATGGACAGGGTCTTCTGCAATACGAATACGCGTTGCAATGCCGGATCGTCGTCCTTGGCGCCCCGCGCCTTTGCGGCAGCGGCGGCCTTGGCGTCATACAGTGGGTTTGGACGGATGATTCGCTCACCCGACAGGCCGCCGAAGTAAATCGTGAAGCGGCTGACTTTTGAGTCCATGTCAGGGAAGATGGCCACGCTGGTCACCGCGTTGTCCGCCCCCTGCTTCAACGTGCCGATCGCGTTGACCGGCGTTACGAGCAGCGGATGAGTCTTGGCGTGTCGCGTGCGGATTGCGTCATAAAGGCGCATGTTCGGGCCGACGATGGCGGGGTCGATCGTAAGACTGGCCGTACCCTGAGTGCTCTTCAGGGCGACCTCGTCGGGCGTTTCAGTATTGATTTCGTTGGCCCGCACGATATCGGGATGAAACGGCACATCCTCGCCGGTGTTGTTGACGACGGTATAAATGAAATACCAATAGTTCCGGCCGTCGGCGTTGATCCGCATCGGCGTGGTCGATTTGACCTGAAGCTCCCAATGAACCGGCGTCGGGCTGGGCTTCAGCTCATCGGCACAAAGCCCGATCGATGGGGTCATCAGCGCCATCATGGCCAACAGGGATGTCAGTGCTGCTCGGTTCACGTTCAGGCCTCCGGTTGGAGCGCATCAGCGCCCATTGGCGCCGTCACCCGTCGCTCCCAACCGAACCGCTTACTGTAGCGGAACGAGGCGAGTTGTCAACCCGGGTTCTGGCGCCGCGGTGGCGCGCTAGCCCTTTTGCAGGCGTGACTTAAGGGCGGGCGGCGCGCCGGCGTGTCTCCTGATTATCCCCGGAAACCGGGCCGGACTCAAGGAAATCCGCGATTGCTGACGGGTCTTGATCATGGGTTTTTCTCTTGCGACCCACCCTTCTCGGACGCAGCGGGCAAAGTTCCGCCCGATGGCGTCGATTGCCACACGGTGAGTTGCTGGCAAAGCCCGCGAAACAGGGTGAACGGGTCTTCGGCATCGCGGGGAATTTGGAACCGTGCCGGGTCAGCCTCGTAACGAATTCCGACCAGTGACATGCCGTCCCGAATTCGAGCAAACGTGCCCTCAAGGCAAGGCCATCGATCGGCAGCGGACACGAACGTCAGCACGTCCTCGTGCTCATATGCGTTCCACCGCTCGGCAGGTTCACGGCTTCGGTGTCCGCACGAGAGGTAATGCCAGGCCGCCGGCGGGACGCTGAACTGGTGCATGGCGCCGAGCGTGAAATCAACGGGTCGCGACCACGGCATCGGGTCGATGTCCGACGCGATCACCTTAAGCCCCGGATGATGAGAGGCCCGGCGCTGGGCAGCCGGATCCACGTTTGGGAAACCCGCATCGTGACTGGTTAGAAAGAGACAAACCTGAATAACTGGATCGGCGGTCCGGGCGATCGCGGCGACGTCGCCCATGACGTTCACGAAGGCGAGTAACCGGGCGAAGTCATTCTCCATGATGACATCGGCCCCGGTCACGATGAACGCCGCCCGCCGCGCCGGTTTCCCCTTGATCGCCCGCACGATCCGCTCGGCCAGCCCCTCCCACCGCGCCGACGGATCATCGAAGGCCATTCGCTTTCGCAGCGTGAGGAAGAAGCCGTGCTCGTCATGCATGTCGCTTCCGGGCAGCTCATATCTGTCGAAATGGTGTCGCGTCAGTTGAGTACGCAAATAATCGATGTCGGCCTCATTCAGACAGTTGGCGACATGTGGCGTGAAGTGCGGCGCGAGAATCCGCACGTCGAACCATGCTGGGGCGGGCCGGGCTTCCATGGCGGCATATCGTAATGTCAGTCTCAAAACCCGGACGCTATGCCTGCCTGCCGCGTCGGGTCCGGGGCGTCATTTAGTCAATGCCAACCGCGTGAATTTTGCGGGAAATACGCGTTTCCGTGGTTGAAATAACCATCCGGTGGAGGACAATATACCCCAGTATCCGTTTGGCACGTTAAACGAAAGGGTGGAACATGATGATTCTGGCCGACAGCAACGTGTGGTCCTTCCTCAGCAGCATTCCGTGGTGGGCATGGATCTCAATCATCGTGGTGATTGGCATGATCATTCAGCAAATCATTCGCATGCAGAATGCCCATCGCGAGCGACTGGCCATGATTCAGCAAGGCATCCATCCAGGCAAGCGCGAGGAATAGTCAGATTGCCGCGATTGAGTACTGCGTTGCCGCTTAAGTTGCGCGACCCTGCAGGATCCCCTGAATCTTCGCCTTCCAACCATCATTCAGCAGCTTGCGAAGGTCATCAGCCTTCTCGAAGACTTCCAGCAGAAACACGCCGTCGTAGCGGCTTTTAGCGAGTCCCGCTGAGAGCGTGTCCCACGGCAATGTGCCGCGGTATGGCAGGATGTGCGTGTCGGTCTTGCCGTCGTTGTCGTGGACGTGCGTATATTTGATGTGCGGACCGGCCACTTCCATCGTCGCGGCGATGCCACTGGTCATGTGAGCATGGCCGGTGTCCAGCAGGAAGATGATCTTGTCGCTGCCGACCGACACCAACTCTTTCACCAGCCGCGCGACGTCGCTGCCGACCGGGTGATAAGGCGGCATATTCTCAAATGCAAAGCGCACACCCATCCGCTCGGCGGTCTTCACCAGCTCGTCACACGACTTGCGAAGCTGGGCATAGCGCCGCTCGAGGTTTCCTTCGGGAATGTGGCTCGGCGAAGGATGCACCACGACTACGTCGCCGCCCAGGGCGCGCACAAAGTCGGCCTCGAAGGCGTAGAAGTCCACCGAGTACGTCCGTATGGTCTCGTCTTCGCTGGAGGGATCAAGATCGTCGCCGAAGTGTCCGTGAAGCGAATCGATCTTCATGCCGACGTCGTCGCAGACCTTGCGAATCTCCGCGGCACTGACCGAACGATTGCGATTGCGATAGGCCTGCACGACCTTGCAGCCGGCGCCGGCGTACAACCCAAGAATTTCGTGGGGTACAAAATCGTCGAAACCGAAGGGCCCGATGGTGCCGAGTTGCATCATGGTCCTACTCGTCGCCAGTCCACGAGGCAGTCGGCGGTCCGGTCGGCAAACACCTTTGTTTAGACTCGACCCAATCGGCGGCGAATGCACTCAGCCCGGGCTGCGCTGCGCTGCTCACCGCTTAGCCGCGTACCGGACATCTTCTGGAGATGAGCCGGTTGCGTCAACAGGAAGATCTCGTTGATGGCGGCGATGTCCAGCTCCTTGATCCGACCCAGGTGGACGCCCAGCCGCAGGTGCGACAGATGCATGAGGGTCTCGTCGCTGCTGATGGTGCGGGCATAGCACAGGGCTGCGTAGGACCGCCAGATCTTGTCGTCAAGGGCGATCGCCCGGTCGGCGACCAGCGCCCGGCGGGCCTGGTTCTCATAATCAATGATCTTGGGGATCACCTGATGCTTGAAGTCGTCGATGATCTCCTCTTCGGTGCGACCAAGGGTGGTCTGATTGCTGATCTGGAAGAAGTCGCCGGTGGCGTCGGTGCCCTCGCCGAAGAAGCCCCGGACGGCCAGTCGCATGTCCTTGGCCGCCCGGAAGACCCGCTCGATCTCATTGGTCAGCTTCAGGGCCGGCAGGTGCAGCATAACCGACACGCGGATGCCGGTGCCGACGTTGGTCGGACAGGCGGTCAGGTAGCCATATCGGGGGTGGAAGGCAAAGTCGATGCGTTCCTCGATCTGGTCGTCGATGGCGTCGATCTCGTCCCAGACTTCGTGTAGTTGCAAACCGCTGCGGATGACCTGAATGCGGAGGTGGTCCTCCTCATTGACCATCACGCTGACGCGCTCGCTGCGGGAGATGGCCACGCCGCGGCTGCCGCTGGCCTCCATGTGCGGCTTGCTGATCAGATGCCGCTCGACCAGCACCTGGCGATCCAGGGCGTCGAGTTGATCGACATCGATATACGACCATTCACCGCCAGTGGCGGCGCCGTCCACATTCGCCCGAAGCAAAGTTGTGAGTTCTTCCCGCTGTTCGGGAGACGCTTTCGAGAGAAACGGAAAGCCGGCGACGTTGCGGGCCAAACGGACGCGTGAGCTGATCACGATGTCGCTCATCGGGCCGCTGCCACGCAGCCATTCGCCGCTCTTGCCAACCAGTTCGTTAATGGTCATCCCTGACCCTCCAGGGTCTTGATCTGATCGCGGAGCCGGGCGGCTTTCTCGAACTGCTCATGCAATACAGCGCGGCTCAATTCGCCACGCAGTCGAATGAGGTCGTCGGCCGGAGCCCGGGGCTCGTCGAGCCGTCGCGGGATCTTGCCAACGTGATGACTGGCGGATTCGTGGGCCCGCTCGATCAACGGCACGAGGTGTTTCTCAAAGGCGTCATAGTCATGCGGACAGCCGAGCTGACCGGTGTTGCGAAATTCGACGAATGTCAGTTTGCATCGCGGACAGCAGAGCGAGGCAAGTTCCTGGACCGCGGGCTGGGCCTTGATGAGCGCGCCGAGCATCTGGTTCAGCGGCACCGGCAGGGCCTGCGGTCCCATGATGCCGTCTTCCACGGCACAGGCGTTGCACAGGTGACGCTCGCGCTTCTGACCGTGCTTGTCGGTGATTTCGGTGAGGTGAACGGTCGCGTTCTGCTTCTTGCACTTTTGACAGACGAGCACGGCCGTGGCCTCCGATATCGACTCAATGTCCGGATAAAACCGGACCCCCGGTATTCTATCGGCCGGTTGGGACAGATGCATCAGATTCGGGTTTTCGGCGGCGTATTTTCAGCCTTTCGGACGGCGACATTGCAAGCGACGGTTCGAAATCGCGTCGATTGATGGAATGTTCAGATATGGGACAAAGACCGGTCGTCGGAGAGGCTGTGGCGTGAGCGAATTGTCGAGTTTAATACGGCTCGTCGCCCAACGGCACGAATGCCGCGGCGCAATTTGATGTTTCCCACACGCGAACTCGGTCCAGTTTCACTTCCTTCGGCAGACCCTCGCCGAAGTGAGTCGCGATCGCCTTGGCCACGTGCTCGGTCGTTGGGTTCAACTTCGCAAAGTCGGCATGGGCATTGAGCGAGCAATTGTGATATCGCGCGAGCACGTCCTTCAGGCGACGTTCGAGCATGACAAAGTCGGCGACGATGCCGATGCTGTCGAGCGACTTGGCCGAGAGCTCAACCTCCACGCGCCAGTTGTGTCCGTGCATCGGTTCGAGCGAGCCGTCATGCAGGCGGATCTGATGCGCGGCGGAGAACTCGCCGCGCAGGGTCAACTCGTATGTTCCGATCATGCGATTCCCCGTCTGGTTCCAGCTGCCAACGCCGCGACCATTGCCGGTGCAATATGCAGCAGCAGCCGCGAGGGCGTCTGATCATTCAAGGCGAAGCGCACGTTGTCGGTCAAGAGGAACGGGCTGATTGCATAGGCGAGCATCGCGACGCAGAGCACGATCGCGAGATAGGCATTCGTGCCGCGACGAAATATCAGGAGACCAATCGCCGTTGCAATTGCCAACGGGAAAAAGTAAGAGAACGAGGACCAATCGAACATGTGACGCCACAAGGCCGGCCAGGCTTCGGGATGGTAGGCCCTGCGACCGGCGTCGGACGAGATATCTGCAAGGTCCATCAGGCCAAACGTAACGACGCCTGTCGCCAGCGTGGCGACGACGAGTGCCCCAACCGTCCTCCAGGTTCGCAGTCCGTGCAGCCGTTCGAACGCCATATATGCGACGAATGATCCCATGACGGCGATCACGGCCATGAGTCCCTCTCGCTTGGTGCAGGCCGTGGCGATGAGCAAGAGGCCGGCGAGAACTAGCGTGCCTGAGCGAGGTCGTTCTCTCCATTCAAAAAGCACGCCAACACCGCAGAAAAGAAACGCAGCAAGGATTGTGTCAACATAGCCAGGTCGAAAAAGATGAATCGCGGCAAGTGGAAGCGAGCCGACGACGTAAGCCGCGACGAGGCGAAGCAACCGCGGCGTACCCTGCGGTAGAACGAATGCCGCCGCGATGGGCAGCATCAGAAAGTTCAATAACCAGGGGATGACCGACGCGGGTTCGAGCCATTCTTTCAGCACCAGTGGAATCCACGCCGCAATCATGCTGGGATAAATGGGGTACTTCGGATTTGATCCGCCGAGGTAGAACGGATGGTCCATTGAGAATGGAATCTGTCCCAGCAGCGTGACCGTCTTGGCCTTGAATAGCCAATAGGCCAGCGCATCTTCGCAACGCCCGGGGTTCCACATGATGGAGGCGCCGCCTGAAAAAAGCTTTGCGGTCAGGCTCACGATGAGCGCAGCGAACAATGCGCGTTCAATCCATGTCAACGGCGCGCTTGTTGCGTGATTCCCATTCGGGGTCGGGCGAGTCCTGTGCTGATGGATGAGTATGGCTGCTCCCCCGATCACGAGCATGCCGATCGCGCCTGGTCGAATGACTTCCGCCCCACGCAGCGCCACCATCGCATAACTCGCAAACATGACGACCGCCTGTCCGACGAACCATCCGAGTGCGATCGAAGCCCCCCATCCAAAGCGCGTCCAACGGCATGCGGCGCTGCCGATCGACCACGGAGCGAGAATCGCGATGATGATCCATGCGGCGGTCAATCGGGCAGCCTTTCCAGCAATGCGCCCCCGGACCAGCGCTCGATAATTCGTACGCGCAGCTCTTTTTTCGAATCGGTTAATCTGAGCGTGCCATCGTTGAGCAGCGTCGCGTTGCCATCCAACAGAACGACGTAATCAGCCGATTCGGGATCGATGACGGGAACCATGCGTGGCGCCGCGAGATAGGCCAGCCGGTGGGCGGCGGTGACCCCGTCCCTGGCGAGAACCAGCACGCGCGAGCCACGCGGAATGATCTGGAGCCATTCGGCTGCAAGTCCCAGTTCGTCACCATAAACGGTTCGGATGGCTCGCTCGGGTTCCATTCCGCGCAGCACGCCGGCCTCGGCTGCGGCCTGGCGAGTGAGTTGCGCTGAAAAAAGCGTGTCGCCGATAATCCAGGGAATCAATACCGCGAGTGCAGCGGCCGGCCACGAAATTGCTCGCCTCGTTTGTGCGAAGCGAATCAACAATACGCCGGCGCTCACGAGACAAAGCGACACCAGGTAGTAATTGAAGCTGCGTCCGAGCAGATGCGGACCCTTGTAGAAATTGACCGACTCGCCGCCAAAGGGTTCCGGTTCAACCAGGCCTTGCCCGAAGAAGCCAGCACGCTGTCCGATGCGGGCATTGACCATGCGGATGGAGCGAATGTGAATCTGCGTGGCATCTTCGACTTGCACGCCGATGCGATGGATTGTGCTTGCGTCCACGGTCGGCGTCAGGATTGCACGGGTGGGCGAGCCGTCGCCCGCCACAGTCATGCGCGACGACGTCATTCGAAAAGGCTCGCTTGCGGCCGTCTGCCAAAAGAGATTGACGGTAAACGTCGCGGGCCCCGCATTCGTCACGGGCGCGGCGCTGACCGCTGAGATTGTCACTTCCACCATGGGTCGGCCGGCGGCGATTCCGGAAAGCGGTGGAGATATGACGCTGATGTGCCGATCGCCGATTCTCTGCAAATACAAATCACCCTTATCGAGTGGAACGACTTGGGCGTTGACGTCCGCGCCCGTCAGATCGCTCAACGATTGAATCGTCCATTCCCATTCAGGTGAACGCGCAACCCACGGCGCCGCGAACGCGGCCGCGCCGAGAGTCAACAGGAGCAGGCCTCCAAAGAGCTGCCCTGTCCTGCGATTCGAGAACAGGCGGACGATTTTGTATTGTGAATCGGCAGGTGGTTTGAAGCCTTCGTCTGTTGCCATTGGTTAATCTGCAACTAGCCGTGACACACAACCCGTCAAAGAACCCAATGTGTTCACTCGATCGACGCAAACACTTCCTCAAAGCTGGGTTCTGTCATTGACCAATTCTCTTCCGGCGCATTACAGATCAGGAGACAAAGATGGCCTTTGTATTCGCACAGAATCATGCGGAAGCGAACGGGGAGTCCACGGGACTTACCAGTCATGTCAAACTGCGCCGTTTCACGTCCGTGGAGCTTGACGAATTTCAATTCGGTTAATTGGCGATCCTGAAGATCGTCACCGATCGGTCCCCCTCGTACATGCTCGGCCCAAGACTTGAGATTTAGATCTGGCGGAGCGTCCTTTCGAGGTTGCGCTATGAGCTTGACCAGGGCGCCCAGGCCTTGATTTCGTGCTGTGACTATGTTGTTCTTGTCGACGGACTTTTCCTCGATCCAGATCGGCGGAAGCACGACGCGAATCGGTGTCTTGGGGTCAATTTTGGTTTCGTCGATGCGCTGCTTCCATAGGGCTACCGCCACCGACACGTCGTGTCCCCAGCACTGATTTTGCAGACCGTCGGGACGCTCGGAGACGGGGCCGCGCTTCATCACGCCGAGGACATATCCGTTTGCGTCGATGATCGGCGCCCCGCTGAAGCCCGCCAGCTTCACCGGCGGTTCGAATTGAATCGTGAAATAAGACTTATCGACGCGCTCGGTGACCCTTCCTTT
>CAYXEY010000150.1:0-9952 GCA_964464105.1 uncultured Planctomycetaceae bacterium | reverse complement strand
CATGCGCAGCTCAGCCCCATAGCGCGCACTGATCTCCTCGACGGCCGACCGATCACCCGCCTGCAAGCGGCGCATCCAGGCTTGTTCGACCTCGGTTTCCACGAATTGGCTCCAGATTGGCTAGGACAGAATTGTACTCGTCCGCCGGGACTCCGGGGAATTCGCGTCCGCCCACGCTCGGCCCCAAAAAAAGCACCCGGCAAGCCTCGTGGGCGTGCCGGGTGCGGGCTAACTTTGCGAAAACCGAAGATCGGTAAGCCTCAGGGAACCAGGATGGCGTCCGTGAACGGCTTGATGTCACGTCCGTCGACCGAGGCGTCCTGATTCTTGTCGAACATGCAAGCCAGTATCGGATCATTATTCTCGCCGAGCAGCACGGCCACGAAGAGGGCGATGTCCGACGACACAGCTTCGCACTCATCAGGCAGGCCATTTTGGTTGCAATCGGCCGAGGTGTTAAGCAACAGGTCGCGCGCATCGTTGACTTCGTTGCCGTTGCAGTCGCGGTGCGGGCCGGTGTAGACAGTCAGGAACATGGCGAAGTCATCGTTGTCCACATCGCCATCCTGATCAACGTCGTGAATTGCACACGGCATGTCGGGCGTGATGAGACCGCGCGCTTGGTAACAGGCCTTGAAGTCGGCAAAGTCGGCAACGTCTATGGCCAGGTCGCCATTGGCATCAAACTCGGCGCGACCGAGAGAATCGAGGAAGGCAATAATCTGGGCCTTCTGATTGGAGGGCAACGCGTTGTAGAGCGCCGCAGAGGGCGCCGCCTCGCTGCCGAAGGCGCCGTGCTCGACAACCGCGGCGTTTATGCGCGAAGTGAACGAACCTCCGGAAACGCGGCCGTCGTGCAGAATCGATGCGCGGGCTCGCAGTCCCCACAATGCCGGTGTGCGGATTTCACGAACGTCCGCATCTCCCTGGGCAATGCCGTCGCCCAGTAGTCCCATGTCATGCAGCAGGAAATCCGAATAGGGCTTGATCAGCTTGTTGCGCAGGGCCGGCTCAAGGTTTGGATTGTCCGCGGTGGTGAACGAGGTGATATGACAGCCCGTGCAGCCCACGGCGCCGAAGAGCGTTTCGCCGGTCATGCCGGTCTTGGGAGTCTGTGGCGGGGCAGCCAGGTAGCGCTGAAAGTGAGTCAGGCGATCGATAAAGTGATAGCCTTCGGCGTCGGCATGATCCTCGGGATCGGGCACCGAATCACATTCGGCCAGCGACGGCGGATTGATTCCGTTGGGATCGTTTTCGTCGGGAAACAACCGGTTGGTAATTCCCATTTCGTTCACAGCCGCGTCACCGGAGAAAGTCAGCACCGTGGCCACCTGGGCCTTCCAGCCGAACCGGCCGGCACGGAGAGGACTGTTCGGCGGATCTTCAGCGGCGGGCACCATGTGCACGCGGCCGCTGATTCCAACGCCGCCCGGGTTGGCATTGGCGATTATGGCTGAATCAGGAATGGCCTCGATTAAGCCCAGACCCAGCGTTGACGTCGTGATGCGCTGGGCGATTACGTTTGCGAAAACGGAAATGGACTCCTCGCAACCCTGCGAGATCGCTTCGGCCTGCAAGAGAGATCCGCCGTATTGCGCGAGCGGATCGAACCCGCCTCCTTTGTCGTCGAAGAAGCCAAATCGAGTGACCGTAATAGTTCCGGAACCGCCAATGGGAACACTGTGGCAGCCGGAGCAACTGTTCTGGTTCAAGATCGGGCCACGGCCCTCGGCAATGGTCGGAATCCGGGTGAACTGGGTCTGCCCCGCGACGAACAGTGCAAGTTCCGCCACGGATAGTCCGCTCAAGGGATCGCCCATCTTGGGCTGAAGATCGACCGCGAATGCGCCCGAAGCTGATGCCAACAGCGCGCAGACCGGCAGCCAACGATTAAGAAGCATTTTTCGCATTACCGACTCCTCATCCCCCCGCCTGAGTAATTATGGCCCGCAGGAGTTACCCAACAGCATTGCATCCACGAACATGGCCATGTCGGTCGGCTGAACGCCAGGGGTGCCGTCCAGGTTAGCACAAGCACAATTAGTGCCCGCGCCAACAGTGCAATCAACGAAGCCCTGAATGTCCCGGCCAGAGCGGTCGCCGTCCGAATTCATGTCGGCCGGGCAACTGCAGCCCTGCGGGGTGCAGACGATGCTGGTGACCTGGAACACGTCGACGCCGGATTCGGTCACCGAGTCGTTCGGATTGTCCTGAACGCGGAACCGAACCCTGACGTTTGCGGTCAACGGCTGACCCGGGAAGAAGTCACTCGCGACAAAAGTATGAGTCTGCCATGTTGAATTGGTCGAGTTGATCGACTCCACCGTGGTCCAGTTGGCGCCGTCGTCGTTGGAGATCGAAACCACAAGCGGGTCCACAACCGCCGTGCTGCAGTAATGCCAAACGGCGTACGAAATCGTCGCGTCGGTCGATGAGAGATCGATGGCCGGCGAAATCAAATCGGTCGGACCGCCATCCACGTCGTTTGAGCCGGCCGCCCCGCCAGCCACGCCGTCATCGGTTACGAAGCAGAACACCGACGACGTAGCCGATTCAGCGTCGTCCTCAGGAGCGGCCATCGCGGTTCCGTTGATGGTTCCATTGGGGTTGGCCCGCTCCCACATACCGGTGGTCATGCCGGCGGCATTGACCACGGTGAATCCGCCGGTCCCGGTTTCGAATCCTTCAAACGTGGACTCGACGCCAAACGCCGGAGTGGCAATGTGCACCCCATTGGTGGGGGCGCCGGGAGGTCCGGTGAAGGCACCACCAACGAGAAGCGACACTTGTACGTAGTATTCAACGCTGGCAGCGCAGGGCGCGCCGGGCAGAACGGCATCGAACAGGTTGGGCGTAGCGGACTCGGTCATGGGAACACTGGCCCAGGCGCCGCCGTTCACGCGTGAGAACAAGAGAGCGCTTCCCGGCTGAATGGTGCTGCCGCCAATGATCGTGGCCTGCACCTGGAAAGGCGACGGCGTGTTCGGCACCGGATTGGCCGGAAGACCCTGCGGATAAGTGAACTGCACCCCGACCGGAGGATCATTGATCCAAACCTCGATCGTGCTGCAGCGACCCGAGACAACGTCGAGCCAGCCGTCGCCATTGATATCAAATACGGCGAAGTTGTGCACGCCGGCCAGGTTGGCCTGAGGATAGTTGCCGCTGTCGGCTGCGAACGTCACGTTGGGGGCATTGCCGTTGTTTCGCAGAATGTCCGCCACGCGCGAGCCGCAGGGAGGAATATCCACGTCCACGTCGGCGATGAGTACATCGTTCCAACCGTCGTTGTCGAGGTCGGCAATCACGGATTGACTGCCGAAGCCGCCTGTTGAGGTTGGAAATGTCAGCGAAGTGAAATTGGCAGCTCCATTGGCCGCGTTGCCGGTGTTGATCAAGTAAGTGTCCGTGCCGTCGTCGGTGACAACGATGTCGTTGCGATTATCGTTGTTCAGATCGCCAACCGAGAAGAAGTACGGGGCGGCGGTATTGACCACCTGATACTGCTCGAAGAAACCCTGCTGGGTCGACTTGTTGTATGCCACACCGACGTAGCGCGGGTCATTCAACGAGGTCTGCTTGATGATGTCGAGCTTGCCGTCGCCATTGATGTCTGCGATCGCAGCCGCGGCGCCGAACGCCGACTGGCGGAATGGATACGGCGTGCCGAGGACGGTGATCGTTCCGCTGAATCGCGAGCCGGCGCCATTGGTGACGTCGGTATAGAAACCATTTCCATTATTGAGCAGAAGGCGATCATCAAAGTCGCCGGTCGGGCCTTCCGAGGGTCCACTGTCGTAGTCGCCGAACCACAATTCGGGCAGACCGTCGCCGGTCAGGTCGCCGGCCGCCACCGAGCAGAAACGCGGATTACCTGCCGCACCGGCCACGCTGACCATCGTGGGAATTCGGGCGTTCTCGAATCGAAAGCCCTGCCAGACTCCCGCAACGGCACCCAAGTTCCGGTAGATGCGAGGATGACCGATCACCTTGGTGTCACCGTCGCTCAGCGTCGTGGCCGTAACGATGTCGAGCCACGTGTCGCCATCCACGTCGGTCAGCACAACGTCGCGATCGTTGGTCGGAGTCAGGAAGCCGTTGTCGCCGGCAACATCGGTGGCGGTCGCGTACTGGGCCGTACGATCGGTCAGTACGCCATTCTCATTCATATAAAGTACGTTGGTGCGCTTACCGGGTGAAGTAAATGGTTCCTTGCGAACCGACACCAGGTCGATGTCGCCGTCCTTGTCGATATCGCCCCAGGCGAAGTCTTTCTCGTCGACATCAGAGAGGCCGTTGGCCGGCACCGCTGAAATGCGAGTTGCAGATTGATTGAGGAATTTGACCCACTGGGGATACGCGCTCGACGTGAACACCAAAACTACGGCCGTCTGTATAGACCACTTCACCATGTTTCGCGCCATTACCGGACCCTCGGTGTTTAGAATGGACCTGAACCGCCCCTAGCCTAATCGAAATTTGCGGTCCAAGTCAATCTCGATCCACTTGTATCGAGCCGACGGCCCAGCCCGGACCAGCGCAACGAAACCTGTCCCGGCATTCGAATGATCGATGCGGGCAAAACAGGTCACTGGCTACCGACTCTATGCCGGCTCCCACTCACGACTCAACCTGAAACCTGGCCGTTTTATTCAGCCAAATAATTACAATCATGCCACGGGAGTGTGTGCATGGTCACGATCCCTGTCCGATAGCCCCTGGCCCATCGGCAAGGACTGCGGTTTTGGGGGCAACTCAAGCGACTTCGCCGTGGCGCTGAACTGCATGGAGGCAGAGCTGTCGATGAGCGTCGACGGCTCGCCTCCCGCATGACCTTCGTAGTGCGCCGCAAAGAAGGGAACCCGGTTGAGCACCTTTTCCTGGAACAACTCCAGATAAAGGTAGATCGCCGGCGTGATGTATAGCGTGATCAACTGGCTGACCAACAGCCCCCCTACGACTACCAAGCCCAGCGGGCGACGACTTGCCCCATCGGCCCCCCATCCCAGTGCAATGGGAATCGCGCCCATGAGCGCGGCCAGCGTGGTCATCATGATCGGGCGAAACCGATCCATGCTGGCATCGTGAATGGCCTTCTCGGCGGATTCGCCCCTGGCCACGCGTTGGATCGCGAAGTCCACGATCATGATGCCGTTCTTCTTGACGATACCCATCAACAGAAACAACCCAATGAAGGCGTAAAGCGAAGCCTCCTCATTAAACACAAGCAGCGCTGCCAATCCGCCGACCATCGCGGTTGGAAGCGTGGATAACACCGTAAGAGGATGCAGGTAGCTCTCGTAAAGGATCGCCAGAATGACGTACATGACGAAGACCGCCAGCACCATGAGCACCAGCAGGCTGGTCATGGTCTCGCGGAAGGTCATCGCCTCGCCTTGCAGTTCGCCGCGCAGATGGGACGGTACGACCTCATGCGCTGCCGCCTCAATGAACTTGACTGCATCGCCGAGCGGCACTCCGGGCACAAGCGTCAGGCTTAGGGTTGCGCTTGCGAATTGATTCAGGTGATTTACCGTCTGCGGCCCCGTCGTTGCATACCACGACGCCACGGCCGAGATCGGCACCAGCCGTTGACCATCGTCGCTGCGAACGTAGAGCCGGCCGAGGTCTTCGGGGTTCCTCCTGGCTTCATCAGCCACCTCGAGAATGACCTCGAACTGATCCTCCGGGCGCTTGATCAGATACACATAATTCTGACTGTAGGCATTGCGCAGCAGGGTCTCAATCCGCGACGCCGAAACGCCATAGCTGGCGGCCTGATCGCGCATGATGTTGATTCGCAGCGTCGGAGTATTGCGATAGACGTCGGGCACAACGCTTTGAAAGATGTCTTTCGCGGCCATCAACCGGCCCATCAACGCATCCGAAGCCGCATAGACCTCTTCAGGATCAATCCCTGAGATGGAGTACGAATACTGACCCGAGAGATTCGCCACTGCGCCGGTGGAGATTTCGAGCACTGGCATGGGCTTGAGCGCCGGGAAAGTGCCGGGAAGCCCCTTCATGATTCCCATGCTCAGTTCTTGGGTGACCTCACCAATCGAGCCTCGCTCCCCCGGTGGCTTCAAGAATGCCAGCAGCAGACCATAGTTCAATGGCAGGAATTGCGTCACGCCGCTCATGGTGAAGGTGAGATTCACCGCGGGGTTCTGCTGCATGATCGTATCCGCGGCGGTCACGTTCTCTCGCATTACGTCCGGCGACGCGCCTTCCTGCGCAACCAGCACGCCCCAGATGAACGAGCTGTCTCCGATGGGTAGAAATGCCTTGGGCACGATGGACAGCAACCCAACCGTGCCGGCCATGCATGCCGCCCAGATCACCAGCGAGATCCAACGCTGTCGCAGGAAGAACCACAGCGACGCGCCATAAATGGAAAGGATGCGCTTCTCCAACCCGCCGACCACGCGCTCGACCCAGGTTTTTCCCTCACCGTGGCCGCGGCGTTGCAGCATACGGGCGCACATGAGCGGTGTGAGCGTGAGCGAGACCACGCCGCTCGCAACGATGGCCACGATGATCGTCATCGCGAATTCACGGAAGATGCGTCCGATCAGACCGCTCATGAACACCAGCGGCAGGAACACGGCCGCAAGCGAAAGCGTCATTGACAGAATCGTGAAGCTTATTTGCGTGGCGCTGTTGATGGCCGCGACGTGGGCCGGCTCGCCGGTTTGCTCCATGCGCCGCACCGTGTTTTCGAGAAACACGATGGCGTCATCGACCAGAAAACCCACTGCCAGGGTAAGCGCCAGCAGCGACAGGTTGTCGAGGCTGTAATTGAGCAGGTTCATCACCAGGAAAGTGAGCAGCAGCGACAGCGGCATCGCGACGATCGGAATGAGCGTGTCGCGCACCCGTCCCAGGAAGAAATACACCACCAGCACGACTAGCACGAATGCGATGACCAGCGTTTCCTGCACGTCGTTGACGCTGTTCACGATCGACTGCGAGCGATCGTTGATCGGCACGATCGACACCGAGCCGGGCAATTGCACCGCGACTTCGGGCAGCAGCGCCTTCACCGCCTGCGCGACGGCCACCGCGTTCGACCCGGCCTGGCGAAAGACCGCGAGCACCACCGTCGACGCAGGCACGTGCTTGCCACGCACCCAGAAGTTCATCTTGACGCGTTCGTCTTGATTGCCTTCGTGCGCCGTGGCCACGTCGCGAAGATAAATGGGCCAGCCAAACTGCCGCCCGCCAAGCAGGTTGCCAAAGCCCTCTGCCGTGTCGAGCTGTCCGCGCGGCTGAAGAAGGAACGTGCGATTCGCACCGTCCATCTGTCCGGCGCCCTGGTAGCTGGTGCCCTGGCGAATCGCGGCAGCCAGGTCATCCATGGTCAGACCGCGCGAAGCCAGCGCCGACGGATCGGCCTTGATGCGAATGGCCGACTTGGTGCCGTACACCATGACCTGGCTCACGCCGCTTACGATGCTGATCCGCTGACCGATCTGCGTATCCGCCAGCGTATAAAGCTGTCCCGCGGTCATGCTGTCGCTGGTCAATGCGATGTAGAGGATCGGCTGGTCATTCGGATTGCTCTTCACGAACGTGGGCGGCGCGGGCAGATCGACCGGCAGGCTGCCGGCTGCGCGGCTGATCGCTGCTTGCACGTCCGTCGCTGCGGCGTCGACGCTTTTCGATAGCGCAAATTGAAGGGTCAGACTGCAGAATCCCTGCGTACTCTTGCTGGTGATGAGTTCGAGACCCGGAATCTGCATGAACTGCCGCTCGAGCGGCGTGGCGATGTTGGCCGCGACCGTCTCCGGGCTCGCGCCGGGATAACCCACGTTCACCTGAATGACCGGGTAGTCCACCGCGGGCAGGTCATTTACGGGCAGTTGTCGATATGCAAGGATGCCAAACAACACCGCAGATGCCGTCAGCACCGCGGTCATGACCGGTCGGCGAATGAAACGTTCGGAGATGCTCACGGAGTTGATGCCCCTGCCGTCTGGGGCGCCATGCCGACGGCCGTGGCGCCGACAGGCTGCGTGCTGGCGACGCCATCGCCCCCCACTACCATCACCGGGCCATCGGGCATGATTCCCATTTGGCCGGTGACTACAACACGTTCACCGCCCTTGAGCCCGTGCTCCGCCACGATCAACTCACCATGCCGCTGGCCCAGTGAAACAGGTCGCATTTCGGCCGTGTTCTTTGGGGTCACGACATACACAAACGAACCTTCACGCCCGACTTGCCGGGCCTTCTCGGGAATCAGCACAGCTTCAATCTTCGTGGTGAGCACGAGCCGTACATTCACAAATTGACCGGGCCAGAAATAATGGTCTGCGTTGTCGAGGCTGGCGCGAAGTTTGACGGTGCCTGTTGACTCTTGCACCGCGTTGTCGAGGAATACAAGTTTGCCGCTTCGGGCTTCTAATTTGGCGCCGGCAGCAACAGCGTCTGATTTTTTCTCCGCCGCGCCATTCGACGATCCGGTCACTTGCTCTTGCTGGCCTGTGCTGGCCGATTGACCCTTCAGTGGCGCGCCCAGCGCTGACAAAACACGCGCACTGGAAGCCGGCACGTCAACCTCCACGCGCAATCCATGCTCTGGATGTTCACCCCAATCGCGGCCCGCCGAAGCCACGTACTTCCGCACCGTGCCGAGATCGTTTTCCGTCACCGTGAATTCGGCGTAGATCGGATCGAGCCGCTGGATCGTCACCAGCGGCATTTCATTTTCCCTGACCACGTTTCCCGCATCGATCAACCGGGCGCCCGCACGACCGGACACCGGCGACAGAATCCGCGTGTGTTCCAGATCCAGCTTGGCCTGATCCAGCGCTGCGATGGCCCACTCAACCTTGGCCTGGGAAATGTCCTTTGCCACGCGCCGCTGGTCGAATTCCAACTGCGTCGCAATCGCGCGCGTCATCAGATCTTCAACGCGCTTAAACTCGACATTCGCAAGCTCCAGTTCGGCCTTACTCTGTGAGAGCGTTGCTTCGGCCAGCGCAACCGCGGCCTTGAAGGGTCGATCATCGATTTCGAAGAGCAGATCGCCCTTCTTCACGAACGCGCCATCCTCCAGATGGGCGGCCATAACCTTGCCCCCCACCTGCGGCACAACCGAGACGGAGTCGATCGGGACGATGCGGCCAATCTCATCCAAGTATACGGGAACATCGCGCGCGACTGCGGCGGCCACCGTGACAGGCGCAGGCGGCCGTTCAGGCATGGCCGGCCCTGCATTCTTCCGGCACGCCGCGCTCAGAAGAGCCAGGCCAATCAGAAATGAGCAGGTCAGAACAGGACCAGGACTCCCTGTTCTCCTTCGACGCACCGGCCTCATGTTCAATCCACTGAATTCCCGTGCCAACGCCGCATCCTCCGAAACCGTTCGCGCGCACCCCGAATTCGGCATTATGCGGTAACGATCGACCCCAATTGTAGTCGGAGATAGTATTCGGACCGCACCTATGCGAGAAAATCGGACGTCACTGATTCAGTCTGCATGGGCCGTTGACTATATCGGTCTCAATTCGCAGCTTTCGACCCAAACGAAGCTGTTCAAGTCCGAACAAGATGCGTCTTGCCCGCCGTTCCGAGTCACGGCCGAATCGGCTGCGACGCGCCCATCCCTGGACCGCAGATGATCGCATTATTGAAGATCCGCATCGTGCCGCGCGTCGAGCCGCGAAAAGTAGGCGAGGCGGCGAAGAGGATGACCTGCCCCGCACCGACACGCTCGCGCGTGACATACGCCGTGCTCGCCAGACGGTCGGCGGCCTCGGGCCAAAGCAGGCCGCTCATGCGCAGACGCAACTCGTGATCAGGCGGCGTCGGGGCCCAATGCGGCGGCGCGAGGTTCTTCTCCCCTTCCTTATCCTTGTCTTTTTCAGCGCTGGCAGAAGTCGGCTTCGTCGTCGCTGACGGTGGCTGCGTCGACTTCTCAAATACACCGAATCGCACAGGAGCC
>CAYXEY010000149.1:0-9955 GCA_964464105.1 uncultured Planctomycetaceae bacterium | reverse complement strand
GAAGCGGGGCGATTCACCGAACCGACGGCCCATTGGCGGTCGCGAAAGAGTGACGCACCGCTGGCCCATTGGATGCTGTTCGACTCACTGCTGGTTCACGATTGGGCATCCGATCGATGGATAGCCATTGCCGTGGACTGCGCAGAGTCGTCCTCAGGAGAACCGCCGCAAGTGCGTTGCGATGAAATGGCACGATGGTGTGAGGGTTTGATCGTTTCCACGCCGGTGCTTTTTGAGGATCGCTCCACTGCAAATCCACTTAAATGGAACCTGAATCGTTCGGAGCATGTCGATCGCGTACACCGTGTGCTCGATTACCTTCGCGCCGGCGACGCATTCCAGGTGAACCTGGCCCGCCAGGCTCGCTGCTCTTTTGCCGGTCGCCCCATCGATTTATATCGCTGTCTCTGTCAGACGAATCCTGCTGACTATGCTGCATTCATTCCGTTTGGTGCGCGGTCTGCCGTTGTTTCGTCGTCGCCCGAGCTTTTTCTCAACGTGCGCGATGGCATTGTGCGCACGCGGCCGATCAAAGGCACCCGTCCACGGACGGGCGATGCCATTCTCAATGCCGCCGCCGTCGCCGATCTTTCATCCAGTCCCAAGGATGGCGCGGAACTGAATATGATTGTCGATTTGCTGCGCAACGACCTCGGGCGGGTGTGCGAATACGGCACGGTGCGCGTCGATGAAATGGGTGCGATTGAGTCGCATCCGACTGTTTTTCACCGGGTTGCCGAGATTTCGGGGCGATTGCGCGGCGATGTCGACATCGCTGACTTGCTGCGGGCGACCTTCCCAGGCGGATCGGTGACCGGCGCGCCCAAGGTGCGGGCCATGCAGATCATCAACGAACTCGAGCCGGACCCGCGCGGCGCCTATTGCGGGGCGATCGGCTATCTCGGGCTGGATGGTTCGGTCGTGCTCAATCTGGCGATTCGCACGATGACCGTGCATGATGGCGTCGCAAGCCTGGCGGCCGGCGGCGGGATTGTGATCGATTCGGATCCCGAGTCAGAATTTGAAGAGACGGTCGCCAAGGCCCGTGGAATGATCGCGGCTCTCGAAAAGAGCCCGGGCTTCAGTTCGCCGCGGCCAGTCGCCAATGGAGACCCGGCCGGTTGCAGTGAGTCGAGGTGATTAGACACGGGGAATTCACGTACTGGAATGCCATGAGTGACTTTGTCTATTTAAGCGGAAGGCTCGTACCAGCCGAAGAGGCCACGGTGTCGGTGTTCGACGCCGGCTTTTCACATGGGGCGGGCTTGTTTGAAACTTTGCGGGCTTACAACGGTCGCATCATGTCGCTCGCGGCGCACATCGAGCGGCTGAATCATTCGGCCTCGGTGCTGGAGATTCCCGTTGCGCTGGACGTCGAGCAGATTCGCGACGCCGCAGGCCAGCTCATGGAAGCTAATGATCTGCGCGAGGCCCGGCTGAGGCTGACCGTTACGCCCGGCAACGTGCCGCGACCGGGCGAGGATCCCGCAGAGGATCGCGCTCCGACCGTGCTGCTGGTCGCCGAGCAGGTGCGGCCCTATCCGCCGGAGTTATATCAATCCGGCATGCGGGTGTGCATCTGTCCGTTTCGCCAGAATCCGCACGATCCGCTGGCCGGTCATAAGACGCTCGGCTATTTGCCTCGGCTGCTGGCTATGAAGGATGCCTCCGCCAAGCGCTGCCACGAGGCTCTGTGGTTCACGACAGAGCATCGCCTGGCTGAAGGATCGGTCTCCAATGTGTTCATCGTGCGTGACGGCGGGCTGGTCACGCCGCCGGTGACAACGCCTTGCCTGCCCGGCACCGTGCGAAAGTCGATTATCGAATTGGCTGCGGCGAATGAAGTCGCATTGAGCGAATCGGCGATCACGATTGAGGAACTGTTGGCAGCGAGTGAAGTGTTCCTGACCGGCAGCGTGCTGGAAGTGATGCCGGTCACGGCCGTCGAACGTCACGCAGTGGGCGGCGGTGTGCCGGGTGAGCTGACCAAGCGATTTGCGGAATGGTATCGCGGGAGCGTGCGGGAACAATGCGCCGACGAATGAACAAGAAACCGATTGGCCCTACAAACGCGAACAGAACCCAACACGGTTGTGGTGGTATGTCGGTGGCAGATCTCTGCACGGCCATGGAGTCCATCGCGCCGCTGTCCGCCGCAGCCGAATGGGACAACGTCGGCCTGCTGGTCGGCAGCCGCACGTGGCCCGCGAATCGGATTCTCCTGACCATCGATATTACGGCGGCGGTCCTGGAAGAAGCCGACAAAGGTCAATTTAATGCCATCGTGAGTTACCACCCCGTTCTCTTCAAGTCGGCGAAGCGCATGGTGGTTGACCCGCGCACGCAGGAGGGCGTGGCCGCCGATTGCCTGGCCCGTCGCGTTGCCGTCTTCAGCCCGCATACCGCATTAGACGCCGCGCCCGGCGGAACCAACGATGTACTGGCCGGCCTTGCTGGATTGACCGACTTGCGGCCGATCAGCGCATCGCCCTTAACCGCGTTGCAGTGCAAACTGGTGGTGTTCGTTCCCGAATCGCATGCCGAAGAGGTCGCCGACGCCGTCTTCACCGCCGGCGCGGGACGCATCGGCGCCTACGAGCAATGCAGCTTTCGCATCGCCGGTCAGGGCACGTTCTTCGGCACCGAATACACCGATCCGGTCGTCGGTCGAAAGGGGCGATTGGAGCGGGTGGATGAAATCCGCATCGAATCAGTAATGCCGGCTGACGCCGCCACCCTCCGCCGGGTGACGCAGGCCATTCGCGCGTCACATCCCTATGAAGAGCCCGCCTTCGAGTTTTATCCACTCAATGGCGTGCCCAGTCTGCAGGTCGGACAGGGCCGGATCGGTCTTCTCAAGACGTCTGTATCTTTGGACGCGCTGTCAAAGACGCTTCAAAGTGCGACGCAAGGCCCGTGCGTTTCGATGGTCGGTAACCGACGAACGAAACTGACGCGTGGCATCGTGATCGCCGGCGCTGGCGGCGACATTCCGTTCAGCATTCCCGGAGGACTCAAATCCGGCGATGTGGTTATCACCGGCGAGATGCGGCATCACGATGCCTTGCGCGTTCAGCGTTGCGGCGCGGCGGCGATTCTGCTCAGCCATTGGACCAGCGAAAGGCCGGTGCTCAAGTCGCTGGCGAAGTCGATTCAGAATCGGTTGCCGAATTGCACGATCGCGCTCAGCCGCGCCGACGCCGATCCAATACAGTCGGCGTGATTTCACATATCCTCATAGAGCTCCGCCCATTCGTCCTTCGCCGCGTTCCACACCAGCACATGGGCCACCGTGTTTGGCGCGCCGGTCTCGGCTGTGTGATAGCGAAAGACCACCCAGGCGCCCTTGACGATCAGCGCTTCGACCTCGGGCGTCAGCAGATCGCGCAGCGTACCGCCGAACCGCCGGCCGCCGGCGTAGCCAATGGTGACGCTATCGTCGTGCCATTCGACGTGGTCTACCTGGTAGCCGGCGTAACCTTCGGGGATTTCGATGGGTGGCGTCATTTAGCGGTCGTCATTGTCGGCGCGAAGGAAAATTGTCGCAATGCGCCTAGACTAACGATCTATATGTCGGCGGCACGATCACGTGTGTCATCGAATCGCCGGTCCATTTACCGATTGCGAGCGCAATCGACTCCTCAAGCATGTCCGACTCCTCCAAATCCCGATTTAAGGCCTTTCGCAAGCGGTATCTGACGGACGCGATCGAGCGCGACCAGAAGGCCGATCCGACGCGCGTCCGTGCCGACTGGGGCACGCGCCGCGGCTACCTGCGCGATTACTCGAAATGGCTTCGCCCGCATGCCCGCTCGATCGCGGCGACCTTCACGCTCGCGCTCATCGGGTCGCTGCTCGGACTCGTGACGCCCCGCGTCACCATGTACATCATCGATCACGCCATCCCCGCCCGCGATACTCGGCTATTGCACTGGCTCGGTGCGGGACTCGTCAGCGTGATCATCATTCAGGTGCTCATTGAAGTCTGGCGAAAGCTCAGCCAGGGCCGCTTGAATCTGCTGGTGATCTCTCGCCTGCGGCAGCGACTCTACAGACATTTCCTCCGCTTGCCCCTGCACGAGCTATCCCTCATCAAGACCGGTGGTATCACGTCGCGGCTCTCCGGCGATGTCGACAGCGTGACCGGTTTAATGCAGATGGCCGTCATCACGCCGGGCGTGGCACTGCTCAAGATTGTCATCACACTCTCAGTGCTGCTATGGATTAACTGGAAGATGTCCGCGGCGGCATTGCTCATGCTGCCTCCGGTCATCGGGCTGAATCTCTACAGCATCGGGCGCATCCGGCCGATCTATCGCAGCATGCGCCGCGATCGGGCCGAGATCGATGGCCGCGTGGTCGAGACCTTCGGCGGGATTCGCGTAGTGCGGGCATTTGGGCGCGAAGCGGGGGAGGCGCGGCGCTACGGCGTCGATCATCACACCGTCGGCCGCAAGGACATCTTTGCGAATATTGTTGAATCGCTGGTGGGGGCGGGCTGGGGCCTGGTGTTGCCGCTGTCGGGCGTGCTGGTGATCTGGGTCGGCGGGACGCTAGCGATCAAGGGCGAGACGACCATCGGCGAGATCATGGCCTTCAATATGTATCTGCTCATGTTGCTCAACCCCGTGTCGATCATCGTGCAGTCGTGGGGGCAGACGCAGCAGGGTCTTGCCGCGATGGAGCGCGTGTTCGACATTCTTCGCCGGCCCATCGACATGCCGGACAAACCCGCGGCGAAGGTTGCCGCTCGGAACGTCGAGACCATCGAGTTCGATCATGTCGACTTTTCATACCGTGCGGGGCAGCCGGTGCTGCGCGACTTTCACCTGACCGTGCCCGGCGGCAGTACCGTCGCCTTGGTGGGGCACAGCGGCTCGGGCAAGACGACGGTCACGAATCTTGTCGCGCGGTTCTATGACCCGACGGCTGGGACGGTGCGGCTCAACGGTGTCGATCTGCGCGACATTCGACTGCAAAGCTATCGCAGCCTGCTCGGACTGGTTTCGCAGGATGTCTTTTTGTTCGACGGCACAATCGCGGAGAACATCGCGTTCGCCGCGCCCGACGCCTCGCGCGAGGCCATCGAATCTGCCGCGCGGCGCGCCAATGCCCACGAGTTCATTCGAACTTTCCCCGAGGGCTATGACACCCTTATCGGTGAGCGCGGCGTGCGTCTCTCCGGCGGGCAGGCCCAGCGGCTATCGATCGCTCGGGCGCTATTGGCAGATCCTGCGATCCTGATCTTTGACGAGGCCACAAGTAACCTGGACACAGAGAGCGAGCGTCTGATCCAGGCATCGATGGCCGAGTTGCTCTCGCATCGCACGACTTTCATGATTGCGCATCGACTCTCAACCGTGGTCAGTGCTGACATGATTGTCGTGCTCGAGCACGGACGCATCGTTGAGACCGGCACGCATGCCGAGTTGATGTCTGCCGCCGGTCGATATCGCGAAATGGTCGATCGTCAGGGGGCTGGGCTTAGCGAATTGATCGAATCGTCTGCGTGGCCGACCTGAGCAATTGGATCGCCGCTGTGATGAACTGCGGGACAGAAGGTTTGATTCTGCAGGGGTCTAATTCCTAGACAGTTCCAACTTGACCTCGCGGTATGACTCGCCCTGATACCCTTCTTGCAACGTTTCATCGACGCGGTGGGTCCACTTGTCGTTCGTAAAGACGATGCCGCTTTCACTGAAAAAGTTCCACGTGAAACGAGGGGGATCCACCAGGTCAGTGCTGTCGGGACAATTCAGTGCCGTGCATCCGGGGTGACAGTTGTCTTCGTGATAACGCACCGTCTGCGGCACCTCGCTGCCGTCCGGCGATCCGCTGCCGGTGAGGGTCCACTTCTGGCCGTCACAGGTCACGCTTCCGGTGAGGTTCACCGTCCATTCGCGCACGTTGGAGTCGATCAGCAGCCCGTCCGAGCACGCGCCGGGGGTTTGACGGTAAACGTACTTGGTCTGCTGCTGCCACACGATGTGGGCTGTTCCTGTGAGCGTGTCGCTCTGGCTGAAGGGCGGTCCGGCCGTCGCGGTCAGGTCGAGCGTAACGGTGTAGGCCGTACGAAACTGCTCCCGCGTATTGCTGTAGTTGGGATTGGAAAACTCCTTAAAGACGTCATCCACATCTGTGATGGTGCCCGTGATCTTGACGTTGTTGAATGCGCCGACGCCACACAGGGCGGTTGATGGGCCTGGCCCGGGCTGACCCCAGTTATCGCATGGACCGCCGCCGGCGTTGATCAGCAATACACCCGCAAAGGCGACGAGGGCCACGCGGGCAGGAAACGAACGGCGCATGTGCACCTCCAGGATATTGGCGAGGGGACACGGTCCGCCGGTTGCGGGGCCTCTGGACCCGCATTTGGGCGTACGTCTCAATTAACAGTATCAGAAGGAAGGCGGAAAAGGCAATGATCTGGGCGCGGCCCAAGCTCCAGCGATGCGGAGCAGGAGAGTGAAACCGCTCCCCGGCCCGCGAATATCATGGCTCTTGAATCACTCAACCGGCACGGGCGTCGACTGATAACCGATTACCGACAACTGACAACCGTGCGTGCAATCTCGCAGCGCAAGGGTTGAGACTTGTATTAACCCGCAAAGGCGGAGATGACCAGCGTGTCATTCTGCCCACCGAAGCCGAAGCTGTTCGAGAGACACGTCCGCACGTTGGCCTTGCGGGCTGTGTTGGGCACGTAGTCTAAATCGCACTGCGGGTCGGGGTTTGCATAGTTGATGGTGGGGGGCAGAACTCCGTCCCGAATCGCCAGCACGCAGGTGATCAGCTCGCAGGCGCCGGCCGCGGCGATGAGGTGGCCCATGCTGCTCTTCACGCTGCTGATGGGCACGTTCTTGGCGTTGTCGCCGAAGACGCCCTTGATGGCCAGAGTCTCGATCTTGTCATTCTCCGCCGTGCCGGTGCCGTGGGCCGAGATGTAGTCGATCGAATCGAGCGGCACGCCGGCATCCTTGATGGCCAGGCGCATGGCCGCGGTGCCGCCGCGTCCGTCTTCGTGGATGTCGGTGATGCGGAAGGCGTCGGCAGTCGAGCCGAAGCCCTTGACCTCGCAGAGGATCTTCGCGCCCCGCGCTTTCGCGTGCGACAGCTCCTCCAGGATCAGCATGCCTGCGCCCTCCCCGAGGACGAAGCCATCTCGCGTGCGATCGAATGGACGGCTCGCGGTGATGCAACTGTCGTTGCGCGTCGAAAGGGCGGTCAACCGATTGAAGCCTGTTACGCCGAACGGGTGGATCATGCTATGGCAGCCGCCGGAGATCATCACGTCGGCATCGCCGCGGCGAATGAGGTTCATGGCCTCGCCGATGGCCTGCGTGCTGGCGGCGCAGGCTGTCAGTGTGTTGAAATTTGGACCTTCGATGCCGAACAGGTTGGCGATGTGTCCGGCCGCCATGTTGGGATCCTGCTCGGCCTCGGTGATCTCCTTCAGGCTTTCGTAGGCAACGTCGGCCCAGCGCTGGGTGTCGAGGTCCTTCTCGCCGAAGCGCCAGCCTTCAACCGCGGCGGTCGTAAAATTCTCGAAATCGAGCGGGCCTTCGCCACCGCCGAGATAGACGCCAATGCGGGTGCGATCGAGGTTCTTCGCATTGGTCAGGCCGGAGGAGTCCCAGGCCATCCGCGCTGCGGCGAGGGCGAAGCCGGCCTGGCGGCTGACCATCTTGTGGTTCTCGTAATCGGGCCCGAGGAACTTGCTCAGCTCGAATCCCTTGACCTCCGAGGCGAACTGCGTGGGGAAGGTGCCGGCATCGAAGATGGTGGTCTTCGCGATGCCGCAATCGCCCGCAAGGATGCGCTTCCAGGTCGATTCGATCTCGTGGCCCAGCGGCGTGATCCAGCCCATGCCGGTGATGACGATGCGTCGACTCATCCGTTGTACCTCCGAATCACGATGGCGGCGGTCTGTCCGCCGGACAGGGCCGTGGCAATGCTGACCGCGGCGTCGGCCTTGGCGTCAATGGGGTCATTCCGCACGACGTTGATGCCGCAGGTCGGATCGATGTCATTTGTATTTAATGAGGGTGGCAACACGCCGCGCTGCAGAGCCATTACGCTGACGGCCAGGTCAATCGCGCCGCTGCCGGCGCCGTTGTTGCCGAGGCTGCCGCGCGTGCAGATGACCGGTGTCCTGGTCGCACGGGCGCCGAGGCTCCTGCGGATCGCGGCGGATTCCGATGCATCATGCTCAAGGGTGCCGACGCCGAAGGCGTTGACAAAGTCAATCTTGTCGGGCGAGAGGTGTGCGTCGGCAATGGCCTTGTCGATGGCCAGCGAGAGGGCGCGTCCGTCAGGCTGGGGTTTCATCCAACTGGTGCAGTTCGCCGCGGCGCCGAAACCGGCAAGCTCGGCGTAGATTTTCGCGCCGCGCTTCTTCGCGTGTTCGAGTTCTTCAAGGATCAAGAGACCGCCGCCCTCACCAATGACCGTGCCGGCGCGACTCTTGTCGAAGGGCCGGCAGGCGGACTCGGGCTTATCGTTGCAATTGTCGTTCAGGCGGCCCAGCAGCGACTGCCGCATGAGTCCCATCGGGTTGACCTTGCTTTCCGCGCCGCCGCAGATACAGATGTCAGCTGCACCGCGAGCGATGGTGCGAAACGCCTCGCCAATTGCGAGATGGCTGCTGGCTTCACCACAGGTGATGGTGTTCGAAGGGGCCTGGCAATCGTGCACGATGGTCACGTGGCAGGCCAGCATATTGGGCAGAAATTTGAGCAGCCAGAGCGGCGTGAGATTGGTCATGCCCTCGGCGCCCCATTTGGCCAGCGAAAAGCCCCGGTTCTCGGCGGCATCCGGTCGTTCGGCCGAAGTCGCAAGCGCCCCGGCCAGTTCGGTCAGGTCGGCACAGATGAGTCCCGCGCCGATATTGGCCCCGAATCGTGTCGAATCCACATTGGGGGAACCAGTCGCCTCGCCGCGCTCGATCATGCACTTGGTGTGAAGACCGGCGTCTTTCACTGCGTGGTAGGCGGCGACCACGGCCAGCTCGATATCGCGAGCCATCACCTTGGCGGCCTTGCGATAGCCCTTGGGCACGGCGTCTTTCACGTCGGCCGCACCGACTTCGCCGGCAACCTGCGACTTGAAGCGGCTGGGGTCAAACGCGGTGATCCTGCGTACGCCGGGCTTGCGCTCGACCAGCGCGTCGAAGGTCTGCGAAATGCCCAGGCCCAGCGGCGATACGACGCCGATGCCGGTGATGACGACTCGTCGATTGCTCATGTAAGGCCCTCGTCCAGCGCGCGGACACGCCGCAGGAAGGGGATTATAGCGGGCTGCCTTGCATCAGGCCCGCGCCTTCCGCTCCACGTTGTACGTGCGCAAAAGCGACTTGAAATCCTCGGTGAAGACAAAGTTCTCCTCCGGGAATTGCAAACCGCTCATGTTGTTGTCGATGTGCGAGAAGACGATGTCGACCTCGCCGACCGGCTCGCCGTCGACCGTGATCTTGCCGACGGTCATGGCCGCTTCGGGAGTGATTTGTTCAACCGATGCATCGTAGGTGATCCGCTCGCCGGGGCGCACTTCGCGAGCGAAATGGGCCCGCTTCACCTTGGCAAGGATGACCTTCTCCTCGAAATTGCGCGCCTCGCCCACAAGGATGCCGGCGGTCTGGGCCATGCCCTCGACCATCAGGCTTGCGGGCATGACCGGGAAGCCGGGGAAGTGATCGTGCAGGTGATCTTCGGCCAGGCTGACGTTCTTGATCGCGACGGCCCGGCGGCCCGATTCAAACGCAGTGAACTTGTCAATCCAGATCCAGCGCACCGCAGTTCAAGCCGCCATTTTCTTGGTGACGTAGTTCACGATCGTCTTCACGGTGAAGAGATTGGGCATCTTGTTGACGTCCGGGTCGGCCTCGAACTCGGTGAAGTCGGCATGGGGCATCGCCTTCTTGAGCTGGGCCAGGCCCATCGGCGTCATCTTGCCGTTC
>CAYXEY010000148.1:0-9982 GCA_964464105.1 uncultured Planctomycetaceae bacterium | reverse complement strand
TTTGTTGACCTCAGAGACGGTCGTTGCAGGAATTGCACACGATTGGGTGAGACTTATCGGAGCGCGTCGCGATTGATCTGTTCCCCGGCATGAATGGCGCGGGACGCGACCCGTCCGACGACGCGGTCCCATTCCAGCGGACTGAGGCCCGTGCCGGGACGCTGCACGGCGAGCATTTCGACGGCGAGCGTCTCGCCGGCGGTGATGTTTTGCGCGGCGACGATGCTGCCGCGGGCGAGATGTCGGACCTCGTGCTGCGCAGGCGTTACGGCGATTGTGCCATCGCCCTGAGCGGCATGGGCTGAGCGGGCGAGGCCGACGTACCGCGCAAAATCGGCAGGATCGAGTGAGAAGAAGTGATCCGGCCCGGTGCGGCGGCGGTCCAGGGTGAGGTGCTTCTCCAGGAGGACTGCACCGGCGGCGACGGCGAGTGCGCCGGTTTCGACCTCGACAGTGTGATCGCTGAAACCGACGGGCGTCTGATAACGCGCTGAGAGCGTGCGAATGCAGGCGAGCCGGGCATCAGACAGTTTCGTCGGGTAGGCGGAGATGCAGTGCAGCAGAGCGAGCGGATGGTTCGCGTCGTTTCGCCGGATGTGGGCAACGGCGATGTCGATTTCGTGCGGCTCGGCCGCGCCGGTCGAGACGATCAACGGAAGGCGGGTTTGCGCGGCGGCGTCGAGCAACGGCAGGTTCACGATATCGGGCGAGGCGATCTTGATCGCCGACACGCCCAGTTCGTTCAGTACGGACAACTCGCGGAGACCAAACGGCGTGGCGAGAAACGTGATTCCAACGTGGTCGGCATGTCGTTTCAGCGCGGCGAAGTCATCGCGGGACAGTTCCAGTTTCTTAAGCATGTCGCGCTGAGAAATGCCGGCGGGCTGCGCCTGATATTCACAAGCGGGAGCATTCGCGGACGCCAGAGATTCGGCGGTGAAGCACTGAAACTTTGCGCCGTGGGCCGCATCAATCAGGGCGATGGCCGCGGTGAGGTCGCCATCGTGATTGACGCCGGCCTCGGCAATCACGCAAAGTGGGCCGTGCCTGCCGATTGACAGGCTCCCGATTGAAAAGTTGCAGGAATCCTCGTGATTGGCCATGAGGTCACTATAACTTCGCACCCTTCGGGTGGCATCGGCAACACCCCGGATGCCACCGGGCTGAGGACAGCTCGCTACGGACGAGTCGCCTGGGCGACCCGGCTCTGCCAAATTCACTTCCTTACGGGCGCTGCTCTGATTCCCGATGCACGATAAAGCGCGTTGCATCGCGCCGGGAGTGCGAACATGCAGGCCGAAACCCTCGAGGCGATTCAGCGATCTGCGGCGATTCCGTCGATGCCGATGATCGCCACGCGCTGCTACGAAATGACCAGCGATCCCAACTGCAATTACGATCGCCTGATTGAACTGCTCTCCACCGACGCGGGCATGGCCGCCGACGTGCTGCGACTTTCCAACAGCGCCCTGTTCGGCGTGATTCGTCAGGTAACGTCGCTCAAGCAGGCCGTCACGCTGCTGGGCGTGCGGCGCATCCGCGACCTGGTGCTGTCGCGATATCTCGTGCACAAGCTCCGCGACGCCCGCGACGAACTGATCGACATCCACCACTTCTGGCGGCGGTCGCTGGCGACGGGAATTCTCGCGGCGCGGATCGCCGAAGCCGCCAAGACGCGGGGACGCGACGAGGCCTTTCTCGCAGGGCTGCTTGCCGACGTCGGCGTGGTCATCCTCGGGCGGGCACTACCGAGGCAGTATGGACTGATCACGCCGCATTATCGCGCGGCCGATGCGACCCTGTGGACCAACCTTGAATTGGCACAACTGGGCGTGGCCCATCCCGAGGTGTCGGCGCTGGTGCTTGAGCAGTGGAGTCTGCCGCAGTCCATCGTCGACGCGGTTCGGCATCATCACAGCGTCAAAGGCCCGATGGCCGATGCCCAGGCTTCGCCTGATATCGCCGGGGTTATCGGCGCGGCCGGCGACGTGGCTCGGTGGTTGTGTAATGCGACGGCGACGCCCGACGCGGCGATGCTGGGCTGCATGGATGCGATGAAGGGCATCGGGCTCGACGCCGGCATCCTGGCGACGGCCATGTCCGCGATCAGTGCCGACATGCAGGGCATGTCTCGCCTGCTCGGGGTCGATGTCGTGGATACGAAGACGTTTGCCGCGATCGGCGAGAAACTGGCCGCGGGATCAGTTGCGGCGGCAACCGTGTGAATCCGGTCACGGCAGTGCAAACGTCCGCGTCTCGCCGGATGAAAACTCGTAGGCTGTCAATTTGCCTGAGGTCGGGTCGGTCCAGGTGGCGTAGCCGTCGGTGAGTCGCGCCTCGGGCATGTACCAACCGGTCTTCGGCGAATCGTATTGACCCAGCACGTTCAAATCGCTGCCGCCGATTTGCTGGCTGAGGATGGTGATCGTCTCGGGCTTGAGGAAATTGCCGCGAACGCGCGTGATCAGCAGGCGTCCGTCGCGGACGCCGGCAAGCATCTTGTCTTCGTCTGCTCCGGCGAAATCCTCGATCAAAGTAGAAAGCTTGGCGGATGGGATGTCATATACGCGCAATCGCGCGGAGAATTTCCCCGGATTGAATTCCTGCCAGAAGACCCGTCCATCGGCGATGAAGACCGCCGGTTCCGAGCCGCTGATGCGGATGTCGGAAGCGATTCGCGTGCGCTCATCTGTGGCAAGATTCACCAGATCGATGTTGGCGGCGAATTCGAGGCCGAGCAGTTCGACGTCCACGTTCTTGTCGTTGATCAGGGCCAGCCAGTCGCCGTCGAGGGCGCAGGTGCCGGCGGCCCAACTGTCGGCGATCACGGCCTGCGCGCCGCTGCGCAGATGCAGAACAACAAACTCATATTGCGGAGCATATGAACTGAGTGTCGCCAACACGGGTCGGTGAAGGACGAGGCGATCGCCATTGAGTGCGCGGAGGGAGAGGTCGAACGACGTTGCATCAAATGCGGAATACTCCGTGACGGCGCTCGTTGCGCGGCTTAGCACGTGCAGCGCGCCGCCGATTCGATCGAGCCATGCAACCCAGTCGGCGGACGAAATGATATCAGCGGCCGAAGCGCCTTCGATGTCGGCGATCTTGCTCACGGCACTGGTCGCAAGATCCAGCGCGGAGATCTGTCGCGCGGCCGGATTCGGCACGATGCCGAACGGAACGAGCGATTCTCCGTTGAGCCGGGGCACGACCGTGGCTGCGCCAGATGCCGCGCCGGCTACACGAATCGGGCCGAATCGCGGCGTGAGCAAAAGCAATACGTCGGCGGTGCAGCCGGTTGTTAATGCGAAGGCGAGTGATGAGAGCAACAGTGCGAGGCTGCGGATCGTGAGCGCGAAGTGACGACGCATGATTTCCTCCTCGGTTGGGGTCTGATGAGAGGAAATGGTACGCCCGAAGCAGCATTCGGCACAAGCCAATCAAGACATTCGTTGAATAGAATTCGATCAGCCGGTCAGATAGGGTGCGACAAAAAAAGCGGCCCGCCGAAATCAAACTGACTTCGGCGGGCCTTGTACTGCTGTGCTGCGGTATGCAGCCACGTTCGCTGCTTACCGCAGCCCTTTACACTCATTCTTCACGGATCACCTCCTTCGTATGGGCATGACTTCCAGTGCGGCCCGTCGTGAAGGGATGGCCGCCCGGGCTTGACCCATGCCGGCGTGACGTCCACGTCCGGCGACACGTGCGACAGTTTCCCATCGCCCGGCCGGTGGCTTTCATCGAATCGCGCCTGTCGCCCGTATTGATGACGGTCGATGCTCGACGAAAACCGCTCCGACATCCAAACTATAGCGAAGTGAAATTCACAGGTCAATGAAATTCACCCGGGTGATTTGAGGACGTTTGGATGAGGGAAATACTGATCGCCACCGGAAACCCGGCCAAGCGGCGGGAGATCGCGGAGGTGCTGGGAGAGGGGGCCGCGTCGGGAATTCGCTGGCTGGGATTGAGCGATCTGCCCGAGGCGATTCCCGAGCCGGTCGAGGACGGCGCCACCTTTCTCGATAACGCGATTCTCAAGGCCCATCACTACGCGCGGGCGGCGGGTCGATGGGCGCTGGCGGACGACTCGGGGCTGGAAGTCGATGCGCTGGGCGGGGCGCCGGGGGTGCATTCGGCGCGGTATGCCGGCGTCGATGGCGGGCGCGGCGTGGTCGATCCGGCCAACAATCACAAGCTCATCGAGATGCTCCGCGGCGTTCCGCAACCGCGCCGCACGGCGCGATTTCGCTGTGTGCTCGCGCTCTCCGACGGCGACAGAGTTCTCGCCACTGCGGACGGCGTGATCGAGGGCCAGATCATTGACATGCCGCGCGGCGCGGGCGGGTTCGGCTATGACCCGCATTTTCTCGTTCCCGAGCTGGGCGTGACCACCGCCGAACTGCCGGCGAGCGAAAAAAACCGAATCAGCCATCGGGGGCGTGCATTGCAGGCCCTGCGGCCGCAAATTGAGCGGCTCATCGCTGCGGGCCATCGCGCGTGATATCATCCATTTGGATCGTTTTGATACATGGGCGTTCCGTCGGTCGTGTGCCACTGCTTAAAACAGTGCGGGCTTGAGTGGGCGCACCGGGTCAACACACTGCTTGAAGCAGTGGCACACTGTTGCTTTTAGGCGTGCAGTGGCCTCACCAGGGATTGCGATTAATGACACTCGCCCGCGACGGCTTGCGTGAAATGTTGATTTCCACGGTGACGCTGGGCGTCGGCGGGGCATTCGCTGCGTGGGCGGCTGTGACCGGCTCGCCGGCATGGTGGGCATTGGCGATTCCGCTTCTCGCACTCTGGGTCTTCACCCTGGCATTTTTTCGCGATCCACATCGCGTGATTCCCAACGCACCCGGGCTGCTGGTCGCGCCGGCCGATGGCCGCGTGACTGAAGTTTCGCGAGTTGAATCTCTGCCCGGCATCAATGGCCCGGCCTTGCGGATCAGCATTTTCCTATCCGTCTTCGACGTGCACATCAATCGCAGCCCCTGTGCCGGTCGGGTCACCAAGACCGACTATCGCAAGGGTGAGTTTCTCGATGCGCGGCATCCGGAGTGCGGCGTGCGCAACGAGGCGATGAAAGTGACGCTCGCGCCCGAGTTGGGTATTCCTGGTCCGATCTTCGTGACGCAAATCGCGGGCTTGATCGCTCGGCGCATCATCTGCCGGGCAAAGCCCGGCGATTCGCTGAGCCGCGGCGAGCGATTCGGATTGATCAAGTTCGGCTCGCGAACCGAACTGGTGATCCCGTGGCACGACGGCGTGAAGCCGGCGGTGCAGGTGGGCGATAAGGTCAAGGGCGGCGAGACGGTCATGGTGACGGTTCCGGTCGCAGCCGGCGATGCGGCGATGAAGAATCGCGATGCCGGTGTTGTTGTGGGATGAGGTAATCTGAGGCGACCATGAAATACGTAGCCCCCGACGATTTTGAGGCCAAACGCGCGAAGCGCCGCGAGCGCCGCCGCGAGCGCGTGCTTAAGACCGTGGCCGTTTTGCCCTCGCTGGCCACGCTGGGCAACCTGCTTTGCGGCGTCGGCGCAATCTACATGTGTCTGCTTTCGGCCCAGGCCGATGGGCTCGATCTGCATCGTGCGACCACCGGCGGACCCCGCATCGACAGCCTTTTCCCGACCTTCATCGCCATCGCGGCTTATTTGCTTGTCGCCGCCATGTTCTTCGACGGCATTGACGGGCGCCTGGCCCGCCTGACCCGCAAAACCAGCGAGTTCGGGGCGCAGCTCGACAGCCTGGCCGACGTGGTCAGCTTCGGCGTCGCTCCGGCCATTCTGGTGCTGTGCATCGCCAAGCCGGGCAACTTCATGGAGCTTCGAGAATTGCTATTCTGGGATCGCGTCTACTGGCGGGCCGAATGGGTCATGTCCGCGATCTACACATCGTGTGCCGCGCTGCGCCTGGCGCGGTTCAACGTTGAAAACGAAGAGGACGAGTCGGCTCACATGGGCTTTCGCGGACTGCCCTCGCCCGGCGCCGCGGCAGCCCTGATTGGCCTGGTTATCCTGCACCAGGATCTCATTCGCGATGTCGCGCCGGTCTGGGCGTCAAAACTGCTGGCCAACATGATGCCGCCCCTGGCGATGCTCATTGGCCTGCTCATGGTGAGCCGCTTCCGCTACGCCCACCTGGTGAACACGCTGCTTCGCGGCAAGCGGCCCTTCCGCGAGGTGGTGATCATTGCGGTGCTCGTGCTGTGCGGACTCGTGCTGCAGTTCCAATTAACGGTCGCAGTCGGCGCGTTGGCTTATGCGCTATCGGGTCCGATCGGGGGACTGGTGCGTAAGATTCGCGCAGCCAAGGGCGAGACCGTGCCCCAACTGGAAGAAGAGGCCGACATGGTGATCGAACCGGAGATGGACATGGGCCTCGGCTCGTCTCCGTCCGCCGAGCAGCATCCGCCATCGGGGCGTTCGGTGGGATGACAAGATCGGCATCCCAATGGGTTGGCCTATCGTGGAAGCAGCCGCGAGGGGCTACTCCCAACGCTGCATTCACGAGTGGTCGACTTAGATCTCAAATCTCAGATTTCAAATCTTATTTGCAGCCTGCTCATTCGCCTTGCGGATCCCAGCCGCATTGCGGGCAGTGGCCTTTGCTTGCGCCGGTGGGGTGACTGTCGAAAATGACCCCGTCGTGCGGACATTTTCTCGCCGCAACCGCCATTTTGTGGCATTGCGGACAGGGGGCCATGGCCACCTGCCTCGGCATGTCGCCGCCGGCGGCAATGTCGTTGGGATGAATGGCGTAGCGGGTCTGCTCGGCGTATTGCGCCGCGGTCAGTTCGATCCCCTTGTTGCAATTCAGGCAGTACCACGGCGTCGTCGTGTCGGCGGTGGACGGTAGTGCTTCGTCCGACCCGCCCTGGAAGTGACGAATGGCGAGAAACGCGGCCGCCGCGAAGAACAGGCCCGCGCCAACGAGTTTGAGGACGGTTGCCCGCTTGTCGGTCATGGTATGAATAGCTTACTTGCGATCCGGCCAGATGGCCCATCCGTCGCCGCGCGGAAAACGCGTGTCCATGTGGCGGTTTTCGGAATGGCCGTCGAGGAAGAGCACCGAGTGGGTCGACCAACGGCGATGCCAGCCGCGGGCCTGCAGTCCGCCGCCGGTGGCCAGCACCGGGTCGAACAGGCGATGCAGGAGCGATTCGTAGATCACGATGAATCGTGACGACGGTCCGCCGGCGATGTTGCGCCAGAGATTGGGCGAATTGACTCTCATCTGGCCGGTGTTCCAACTGGTGCCGCCGTACATGTTCATCCAGAACCAGTTGATGGCGTAACTGTTGCCGGCCGACTTCCATGAATTGAAGGTCTCTTCGACGTCTTCGACGAAGCCCGACGGCCCGCTGATGATGGAAAAGCCGCGCGTGCGATCATTTGGGCATTTGTAGATATCGATGACGTCCAGGCCCTGAGCGCTGGGGGCGACGTATTTGTTCAGCGGCCGGTTCTCGGCCATGTGCCTCATGTAGTCAATATTGGTGCCGAAGGTCGGCTCGGGGTTGGGCGCGATGAAGCCGCCCCAGGCAAATTGCGAGATCCATGCGGCGCCGGGTGCGGGGTGAATCCACGGAATCGGTCCGTCAGGCATGGTCGCCGCTGTTGTGCTGGACAGGTCCTGCGAAAAGAACGGGGCCGCGCTGTTCTCGTGATCCTGAATGTACATCGTGAGACCCGCGCCAATCTGCCGCATGTTGGACAGGCACTTGACGCGTCCGGCCTCGATTCGCGCCTGGCTGAGTGAGGGAAGGAGGATGGAAATAAGCAGGGCGATGATGGCAATGACCACCAGTAGCTCAATGAGCGTGAAGGCCCGCGGGCTGCGGCGATTTGCATGAGGTTGCGCGATCGACGGGGACATGGCTGCGTCTCCTGATATCGTTAACGTCAATGTAATGGATGCTTCAGGTATTTGCAACCGAGATCCGTTTATTTGACACGGGACTCTCTGACAAGCCGTGGTCTCGCCCGCAATCTCCGGCGCTTTTCCTTACGCGCCGGGTTCTTCCACGTTGAATAGTCTGGACCCGACGCGCCAATTCTCCAGACCGGACGGGGGGTTCGGATTCTCAAATGGAGTCTGCCATGCGTCCGACGAGCAGGATTCTGATTGCGGGGTTTCTTGGGCTTGCCTTCGATGCTCGCGGCGTGGCCGATCCAACGGGCGGATACCCGAAGCGGGCGCCGTTCGAGGCGGTCCGTTGGCGCGGTGAGATGCCGGAAATCAGCGTCGACGGCGCCTGGTGCGAATTGATTTCGCTCGATGGCGTGGAGGCAAAGAAGATCCTCGATTTCTGCAAGACGACCTACGGCGATCGCTGGCAGAAGCGATTTGCCGAAGACCTGCATGAAGTGCTTTCGCGCATGGGAAAGCCTCCGGGCGATTCTGTGGACTTGATCATCCGGCCGACCGGAGGACGCGAATCCATCGCCAAGCCGAAAGTCGCGATGACCGAGGCCAAGCGCAGGTCGGTGATGCGCTCGCAGCCACGCGATGACTCGCCGGTTCGGGTTCAGCGGCCGGCTCAGTCCGTCGCGCGCGCCGAAGCCCAGGCCGATTTGAAGGCGCTGGAGCAGGCGCTGTCCGAGCGGTATTCGTACCTGACGCTGCGATCGTACGACTGGCGCGTCAGGTTGAAAGAGATCAGCCGCGATCTGCCCGAGCGGGTCGAGCGGGCCGATCTGGCAATGCGGATCATGATGTTTCTCGCGCCCTTCGGCGACGGTCATACACGCGTCGAGAACGGTGAGTCGCATCTACCGGGCGGTTACCTGCCGTTTCTGGTGGGCGAAGCAGATGGCAAGCTGGTCGCGTTCAAGGAGGATCGAAGCGGGCTGGTCGATGCCGATCGGCCCTACCTTGTGTCGATTGATGGCCTGGCGATCGAGGAGTGGTTGAAGGCGACCGAGTCCGTCGTCGCGCATGGCGCGCCAGACTATCGCCGATTCCACAGCGTACGTATGTTGCGCTATGTCGCGTTTCTGCGGACTCAGCTCAAGCTGCCGCCGGGTGACACGCTGCGCGTGGAGCTTGCGTCGAGAAGCGGTGCAATCCAGAAGCGCACCATGAGGCTGGGCGGCCGACCGCCGCGCTATGGTGCGTGGCCGCGACGACAGACCGGCGTACTGTCCGGCGACATCGGGTATCTGCGATTTGATCGCATGGATGACGATGCGAAGTTTCTAAAGGCGCTGGATGAGTCGTTGGAGCGGTTTCGCGAGACGCGCGGGTTGATCATTGACGTGCGCGGCAACGGGGGCGGCAGCCGGGAGGCACTGCGGCGATTGTTTCCGTATTTCGTCGGCGCGGATGATGAACCCTGCGTGGTGAATGTCGCGCGGTATCGCCTCGGGCCGGGCGAGAAGGACGATCCAACCAACGGTCATCTTGCGAATCGGTTTCTCTACCCGGCGGAGTGGGCGGGGTGGAGCGAGCCGCAGCGCGGCGCGATTGCGCAATTCGTCAAGTCATTCAAGCCGCAATGGAATGCGCCCGACGGGCAATTCTCGGGTTGGCACTACATGGTGCTGGATCGATCGAGCAACGCGAAGGCGTTTCACTATGACCGCCCCGTGGTGGTGCTGATCGACACGGCCTGCTTCAGCGCGACGGACATCTTCGCATCAGCCTTGAAAGGTCGAAAGAACATCACCCTGATGGGCACGCGCACCGGCGGCGGCAGCGGGCGCGTGCGGCCGATCGAACTACCCGCGAGCGGGCTTATGGTTCTTGCGTCTTCAATGGCGTCGTATCGGGCCGATGGGTCGCTTTACGACGGTGAGGGCATCGCCCCGGATGTGACCGTGCTGCCTGCCCAGGCGGATTACCTTGATACGAGCGATTCGGTGCTCGATGCGGCGCGCGAGCGAATCGTCAAGCCTGCCGTCCGTTGACATTGATGAGTCGAACGTTCGTCACGCAATGAAAGGGTCGTGTGCCACTGCTTGAGGCA
>CAYXEY010000147.1:0-10018 GCA_964464105.1 uncultured Planctomycetaceae bacterium | reverse complement strand
CGCCCAAGGCGTCCTTAAGAACCGTTCATTCTGCAGCACGCGATCTTATCGCGGATCGAGATTTGTTGATTGCAGCGCCGACTCGCGCAAAGCGCCCAGCACAAGACCGGTGTCCGAGGACAACAAACCGCTAGCCCGTCTGGATGTTGAAGTTGTTCTGACAAAAGCAACAGTGCGGCCACGCGAAGCCGTTGCAGGCACATTGAAGATCACCAATTCCGGCACGCGACGAATCAGCATACGGCCGAGTGAATTCCCGGACGCGGTTGTGACGGGCGTCGCCGACGCAAAGGCCACGCCTTTTCGACCAACGATTTTCATCTGCGGCACGCCTCTCGCAAACATGGCGCCGATGGAATTCAAACCGGGAGTAACGATTGACCATCAGTTTGAAATCGATACTGATCCGCTTTGCGTCACAGGCGGCACGCTCCTGTCAGAGGGCTGTTTCGAGGTGACATTTCCGGATCTCATGCAGGATTTCAATATTCCCACGTACGTGAAGCCCGCCCTGCTTACCGTGAAAGCCCAGAACAAGTCAGACCTGGCCACGCGGATTATTCGATTCGGCGTCGGAGGGCGACGAATCGTGACCATTCGCGAACACGGGGTCGTTCAAGTCTTCGATATCGACAAGGGTTCGGTCTTACGGGAATTCGTCACCTCCGAATACACGGTCCCCGAGTCCTGGGAAAAGAATGAGTTGGTTTCGCCCAATGGCCGGTATCTGGCACTGATTAAGACGGGAGCAGTCAACTACAGCAGTGCTGGACAGGTGACGGTATATGACCTTGACCTGGAAGTCCCAACTCAATCCGTCTTATTTGTGCCTGCCAACGGCCTTTCGAGCGAATTGCCGTGGCAACATCCGTGGCTGGTCGGCTTCAACGACGGCTGTGAATTTCTTACGATTGGCTCGGTTGAGAAGCTGTGCAGAATCAATGTAACCACGGGCTCAATATCAAACGAGACGGACGTCAAACGGCCCTATCCAATCTCTCCTGATGGACTCCATTACGTTGAGGCCGGGGAAGGCGTCAAATCAACCATCTTTGCAACCGAGAACCGCAAATGGACCAATCCACTTCGAGGACCGGGAAAATCCAACTGTCTTCACTGGGGCCGTCGCGGCCTTTTTGTCGGCTGGTCAGAAAAACCCGGACTTACATTGTTCGATGAGGAAGGTGAACTGAAAGTTCAAATTCCGTGCAAGGGTCAGAAAATCGTCGCCGAGAGTCCCGATGGTCGTTATCTGGCCATCGAACGCCAAAGCACGGAGACTTCAGGAAGGACAGCAGAAACAGAAATATGGGATTTAGAGTCGAACTCGAGACGCCTCATGCTGGATGGCGAGGACCGCACCGTCACCTTTTCCGGCCAGCCCGTTTACATTGTTGTCGGAAAAATGAGGGGCACCTTTCTGAGCGTAACCTCAGTCGCTGATGAGTTTGAAGTTCGCTCAATCGATGATCCCTCAACTCTGCGCACACTCGTCATTCCCGGGCCAGGCGATTCAAAATGACCGATTAGTGTGTGGGGAGGCATTTGTTTTGCTGGCCTCGCGCAGGCCGTTAGAATCCCCAAACCTTGCCCTCCATGGCGGGTCTACACCGGATGTCCTCAGGAGCACCCCGTGCATCGAATCATCACCCCGTCATTCGTCGTATTGGTCTTGGCAAATGCCCTGGTCGCCCAGCCGCAAAAGCCCTCGGCCCCTGAACCACCCAAGGCCGAGCCGCCCAAGCCGGTTACCGCCGGGCCGGCGCCGGCCACTTCCGGCGACCCCGCCGTCGACGAACTGCTCGACAAGCTCGAAGCCAAGGGCGATGAGATCAAGGGCCTCACCTGCAAGCTGCGCTACAACTACGTCACCGTCGATCCGGTCGAATCCTCGCAAACCAAGACAGGTGACTTGAAGTACCTCAAGCCGACCGGCGCGATCGTCAACGGCATGTTCAAGATTCACTTTCACGAACTGATCGCCGACGGCGCCAAGAGTTCTCACGAAGAGCAGATCGCCTTCAACGGCAACTGGCTCATCGAGCGCAACGACAAGGCGAAAACGATCATCCGCCGCGAAGTCGTCAAGCCCGGCCAGAAGATCAATCCTTTCGAACTGGGCAAGGGGCCGTTCCCCATGCCCTTCGGCCAGAAGCGATCCGACATGCTGCAGCATTTCAAGATCAAGAAGGAAGCCCCAGCCAAGGACGATCCTTCCAACACGGTTCATCTGCACTGCGAGCCGCATCCGCACAGCAGCATGGCCTCGCGCTACAAGCGCGTCGAGATGTTCCTCGACAAGGGCAACAACCTGCCGGTGCGAATGGTGTGCGAGCGTCTGTCCGACGACAATCGCATCGAGGTTTCCTTTACCGACGTTGACACTAAGGCGGCCCCGACGGCGGACGACTTCAGGATCGAAGAGCCCAAGGATTTCGACAAGCGCGAAGAACCTATCACCGACGAGCCGGCCGGACCGAATGACAACGCCCCGCCGCTGCCGCCCGCGAAGAGCAAATAGCGGTACGTCAATATTTATTACGAACGATCAGGCTGCTGACATGGCCATGCGAAACATCGAGACTCCGGAGCCGATTTCCAACAAGGCGCGCTTCGGCCTGCCCGCGCTGGCCGCCGCGGCCCTGCTCTGGTCGGGCTGCAACGACGTTCCGCGCGGCGCGGCCGACAAAAACGACCTGTCCAAGATGAAGACCGTATCGCTGTCCATCGGGACGAAGGCGACCTACACGGCCTACGTTGCTGAGGCCCCCGAAGAAGTTCGCGTCGGGTTGATGAACACCACCGAGGCCGAGCTACCTACCGACCGCGGCATGATCTTCGTCTTCGATGACGACGCGATTCGCTCCTTCTGGATGCGCAACACCATCATTCCGCTCGACATCGCCTACATCCGCACCGACGGCACTATCGTCAAGACCTACACCATGCAGCCGTTGGATGAAACCGGGTACTCATCCATCCAGGGTGCCCGCTTCGCCCTCGAACTTCGCAGCGGCCAGCTTTCGCAGCGCGGCATCAAGGCCGGCGACATGGTGCAGATTCCCGCTGAGCTGCTCGACTGAGCGTCCGAAAAAGCGCGGCTCCTGCCGCCGCCACAGCCGTCGCCGCGATAAGCAACGATTTGATTCCACCCCAGCATCAAGCCATCCGACGAAGAGAGACCGGTCGCAGTGCGCCCGGCGGGCGGGGGCTTGAAAATGCCATTGCAATCAAATGCAGGAAACTCATTCGCTCAGTTCGAGCGAACGGCGCCGATCGTCGCCTCGCAGATCGCGCGGATCGGAGTCATTGGTGATCCCGTTGCCGCGCCGCAACTCATCACCGGCGTACTCAATGAAAAGAACGCCTGGTCCGCCCGGATCGCACAGTCGTGGCTCGACGCTTGTACCGCAGGCGCGAACGCGGACATTCAATTTGATGTCGCCCTGCTGATCGATCGCTCCACCGCCGATCTCGATGACGGCCTGCTCGACCCCTCGACCCTGCATGCCATCGACGCCCTGCGAGCGCACCACGTTCCCATTGCAATGGTCACGCGCCGGCCGCAGTCGTTTCAGCAATTGGATGCCGGAATCGTTGCGCTATCGCCGGACGCCTCCAGTGAGCGTGTGAGCGCGGTGCTGGAAACACTCATCGCTTTGCGTCCTGCCCTGGCTGGGCTGGCCAACGAATTGACCAATATCCGCTGTCTCGGCAAGCAGCTTCAGGGCCACTACCACCACCTCGATCAGGATCTGCATCTCGCGTCGCGTTTGCAGCACGACTTTCTGCCGCGCAACCTGCCCGAAGTCGGGGCCGTGCGCTTCACGACTTATTACCGTCCATGCAGCCTGGTCAGCGGTGATATCTTCGACGTTTTTCGCCTCGATGAGAAAAACCTGGGGTTCTTCCTCGCTGATGCCGTGGGACACGGCGTCGCCGCCGGCCTGCTCACCATGTTCGTCAAGCACGCCATTCGGCCCAAGCGCGTGCGCTCCGACGGCTATGACTTGATCGCACCATCAGAAGTGCTTGCCTCGCTGAACGACCATCTCGTCGCTCAGCGGCTGCCCGAATCGCAGTTCGTCACCGCCTGGTATGGACGCATCAACGTCGAGACCATGCGAATGGAATTCGCAGTGGCCGGACATCCGCCCGCCCTGCTGATCGACGCCCAGGGCGAGATACAGGAGTTGCATGGTGACGGCTGTCTGCTTGGCGTATTCGAAGGTCAGCCGTTCTCGACTTTCTCGATTCCGCTCGAACAGGGGCAGCGCGTGATCATCTACAGCGACGGGCTGGAATCCACGTTGATCGAGGACCGCAATCCCACGCCGGCCCTGCCGCTCTTCGCCCCCGGCGTTCCGAAGCTCCTGCGCCTTCCCGCCAGCCGCCTGCTCGACGGCCTGCAGGACCGCCTCGATACCACGCCCGGCGGACTCACCCACGCCGACGACGTATCCATGATCATTGTCGATATTCTCGACCCGCCCGGCACCATGTCGGACGCCGTGGTTTAGCCTCGACCATTCGCGGCGTAGAATACGCGGTATGTCCGCGCACCCGCTTGCCGTGCTGACCTTCGCCAACCCCGCGCTGTTGTGGGGCGCTGCGGCATGCGCTATTCCGATCGCGGTGCATCTCTTCATGCGAGCAAGGCCGCGGCGTCAGGCCTTTCCGGCGATGCAACTCCTCGTCGCGGTCAAGGCCGGCAGCGTTCGCGAGCATCGACTTCGCAATTTGCTGCTGCTGCTCGTGCGCATGCTGGCCATCGCGCTGCTGGTCGCGGCGATCGCCCGGCCCGTGTCGCGCGGATCGTGGCTCGCGGCTCGCTCGCGCGGACCTACGGCGGCAGCCTTCGTGATCGACGATTCGGCCAGCATGGCTCAGCGCTACGCGGGCAAGACGCGCCTGACTCGCGGAAGCGAGTGGGCCTCCCAACTGGTAAACGACAGCGTGCGATTTCCCACCGGCTCGAGCTTCGCCGTGGTCTCCAGCGGCCACGCACCAAGCCCCACGCGATTGATCGATTCGCCCAGCGAAGCACTTCGTGCATTGACCTCCGCAACTGACGATGGGCATGATCGCTCGCTCGGTTCCGCCATCGATCGCGCCGCCAGCGTGCTGTCCGCGTCGAAATCAGGTCGGCGCGAGATGTACATCGTCACCGACAATACGCGTTCTGCCTGGGCCGACGCAGCCGCAGGACGCTGGGCAGCCATGACCGATACGGCCGTCTTTATACTGGACGCCGGCGATGCCGAACAGGAAAACGCCCGGCTGCTGAATCTGCAATTACCCGGGGCGGTCGTCCAACCGCGCTCGCCGATCAAGATCTCCTGTACGCTCGAAGCCGGCGATCGACCCTTGCACACCCACGTCGACGCCTATCTCGACGGGGTGGTCGTTGCCCGCAGCGATCCCGTGTCGATTCAGCCCGGCGAGTCGAAGCAGGTTGCCATCACGATGCCGAGCCTGACGCCGGGCGTGCATGCCGGCGAACTCCGCCTCGCGGGACCGGACGCGAACTTAATCGACGACAGTCTCTTTTTCGCATTGGAGGCCCGAACGCCCTCTGCCGTGCTGGTTATCGCTGCCACTGAAGACCCGGCCGACGAGACCGAGGCCCGGCGCGTCGCAGCCCTGCTGGCCCCGCCGACGATGGCGGAGGATCGCAGGCCCTTTCAAGTCGAATTGAAAACAGGTGGAGCGGCCGGCGTCGATGTTCGACGCTCGGCCGCCGGCTCAATCATCTGGATAGGTGTCCCCGATCTGACCGCCGACCAACGCGCGGCATACCATCAGTTCGTCAAAGACGGCGGCCGATTGCTCGCCCTTCCACCCGCGACGCTGGCGAACAGTACAAATCGCCTTCCACTTCTGCCAGGACATTGGGATCGGATCGCCGCACTCGACCAGCCCCTCCGATTACGTTGGATCGAACGCCCCGCCACACCGCGCGGTCCATCGACCCTGCCATTCGACCTGAGTTTCACCCGCCGAGAGGGCGCGGATTCGCTCTCCGAGCGGCATGTCACCCGATTCGCCCACATCACGCCTGAGTCCGACGCCGTGCGCCTCGCGGATTTCGAAAATGGCCTACCGGCTATTCTTGCGCGTACCACCGGATCAGGTGCGGTCGTGCAATTCGCCTTTCGCCTTGACCCCGATTGGGGCGATCTGGGCTCCCGTGCCGCGGCCGCAATGGTCTTGTTTCACGCATGGGTCGGAAACGCCGGCGGTCCAAGTTCGCACGCCATGCAGCTTCATTGTGGCGACACCGTGCAGGTGGATTGCGGCGCCTTGCCCGGCAGTGAAGTCTTGCTTCAGGCTGATCGCGGCAAGCGCGACGAGCCAACCCCCGAGAAACGCAAAGTCGCCACGGGCGGCCGACTTGCGATTCGCGCAAATTCTGCCGGTTCAATCCTGATCCGCGATCCGAAGGACCACCGCCTGCTCGCCACCTGCGCCGTCAACCTCCGGGAAGGCGAAACGAAAAATGATCCCACTCCGCCCGAACAGATTCGCGCGGCCTTCGCTTCCGGCGCGGCGGTCATCATTTCCGATCCCGCGACACTCGAAACCCCCACTGCGGCCGTCGCGGGCGATCGCGAATGGGACGGATACGCGTTTCTTGCGCTTTTTGCGCTTCTGGCGGGCGAGATTCTCTTTGCAAACCGCTTCTATCGCTCCCGTTAACCATTCAGCCGGGTGCCAAAATCTGCCGTAAATACCGTTGACGGCCGTACATGGCGATTGCGCGCGCGTGCCGCGTTCGGCCGACCCAGGGAACCTGCGCAAACGGCGCTGGATGAGACCACATGGGCTGCGCGGATATTCGCCGCACGCCCGCTTGAGTCGCATTCGAAATGCCGCAGCGCGAATCGAGCGCCATACATGCAGACATCCGCATCTTTTTTGTCCGGACACCGGGCCCTTATCGCGATCGCAGTTCTTTGCACGGCCGGCACCGCCCTGTTCGCCGAACCGCCGGCCCCGCTGACGCCGATCGACACCAAGGTGCGCGACTACGAACAGCGCATGAAGGCCCAGCCGACGACTACTTCCGGCGGTGCGGCCCAGTCGCGCGGCGGCGAGACGCCGAGCCCGTCGAGCAAGCCCGTGGCGGTGTCCCCGGATATCGAAGAAGTCATCTGGCTCGGCATTCCCGATCCCGTCAACGCGGCCCAGATCTTCGGCGAACGTATCACCAAGACGCGCTACAGCGACACGGTCCGACGTGAATACGAGCGCATCTTTGCGGACGCCACGACCTACATCAAGGAAATCGAGCGGCCCTCGCAGTATCGCCTGACGCTCAATGAGGCTCTCAAGCGGGCCATCGCCAGCAACTTCTTCATTCGAATCGACAGCTTCGCCCCGGCCATCAGCACGGCCCAGGCCGTTCAAGCCGAGTCCGTCTTCGACACGGCCTTTTTCGCCCAGATCAATCGCGACAACCAGGATCGCCCCGCGCTCAATCAGCTTTCCGCCACCAAGACCGATGCGACCGTCATCAACGGCGGCATCAGCCAGCTCATGACCACCGGCGGGCAGGTCTCCTTCGCGCATACCATGACGCGTGTCGATAACCCAGGCTTCCGCTTTCAGACGGTCAATCCGATCTGGCAGCAGGCCTTCGTGGCTGAGCTGCGCCAGCCGGTGCTGCGGAACTTTGGCATCGACTACAACCGCTCGCAGATCAACATCCGCAAGACCGAGCGCAAGATCAACGAAGAAGCCTTCCGCGCCCGGGTCATCGAAGTGCTCAACAACACCGAGCGGGCTTACTGGGATCTGGCACGGGCCCGCCGCGAAGTCGTCATCGGCGCCGAGCTTCTCGCCCAGGCGCAGCTGACACTTCGCCAGGTGGAAGCCCGCCGCGAATTCGATGCTTACCTCACCCTCGTCTCGGCCAGCCGCGCGACGGTCTCGCAGCGCCAATTCCTGTACATCCAGTTGAAGAATAACGTGCGCAACGCCGAGGATCTGCTCCTGAATCTTCTGAACGATAAGGAGCTTCCGATGGCCAAGGACCTCGAGGTCATTCCGCTCGACATGCCCACCATCGTCAACGTCCTCCGCGACGGCGTGGAAGAAGTCGGAATCGCACTGCGCAACCGGCCCGAGATCAATCAGGCCCGGCACGCCGTGGATGTCGCCCGGCTTCAGCTCGGCATCGCCAAGAATCAGGCCCTGCCGCAGCTCGACCTGGTCTATCGCATGACGCTCAACGGCATTGGCAACAATTCGGACAACTCGTTTGATGAAGTGACCACCGGCAACTTCACCGACCAGTATGTCGGCGTCGAGTTTGCCTGGAACTTCGCCGAGCGCGGCGAGCGGGCGGGCATTCGCATCGCAGCCCTGACCCAGTCCCGCGCTGTGACCACATACAAGAAAGCGCTCGATGATGTCATCGCGGATTGCCGCGTGGCTCTGCGAAACCTGAACACGGCCTACGAGCAGCTCGTCCCCAGCCGCGACGCCGTCGTGTCAGCCGCCGATCGACTTCGGGCCCTGCAGGAGCGCCAGGAACGCAAGAGTCCGCCTGAGTTGGACACGATTTTCAACGCCCAGGTCGGCCTCGCGGAAAACAAGCGCGCCCTTCTGGCTGCCGTGGTGGCTTACAACCAGGGCATCGTCGATGTCGAACGCGCCAAAGGCACGCTGTTGGATTACGACAACGTGGTGATCGCCAACGAGCCCTAGCGCCTCGCGAGTCCAGAAGCTCAAAAAAACAATAGCGAAATGAATCAAGCCGGCAGCGCCTGCGACAGAGGTTCGGGCCGACGCGACCGCCCTCGCGCCGGATCCGCACGAAACGCTTACCATCCCCGCTCAATCGACGGAGGCATGCCGATTGGGCAACTGGTCGCTACAGCTTGAGATCATCCTCACCGCCGTGCTCGTCGCGGCGACGGTCGTGCGCGACCTGGTGTATCGCCGTCAAAAACTCCGCGCCTGGCCCGATGATCTGGATGCCTACCTGCTCCCCTATCCACGCCCGGCCGGCATCCACGGGCTCTCCTGCATCGTCGCCGGGCTGATCTTGACACTCGGCGTCTTCCAAATTGTCAAGAACGAAGGCTCGGTCACGCTCACCGGCGCTGTGGGACTGGTCACCCTCAGCGTCGCCGCGGCGGCTGTGTTCTTTCTGGCCTATCGCGAATGGAGCCTGGCCCTCGCCGAACTCGGCATGGCACTCGTCACCGTCGCCATTGCACGACTCGCCCTCGGCCTCGCCGGACTTTTCACCGATCGCGCCCACGCCGTCGAATACGCCGATCGCATGCCGGTCATCTTCAACGCGGTGATCTTCGCGCTCGCGGTCATGGCGGCGCTGTGGTTCTGGATGTCGCGCTTTTGGGATCAGCAATTGCTCGACGGTGTCCCTTGGACGACGACCGGTCGCATGATTCCGCTGGCCCGCAAGACGGGGTTTGTCGTGACCGCGATGGCGGTGCTGACTTCGTTTCAACTGGCCTTCTGGCCGGAGTTCGTGCCGTCCGAGCGGGGCGACGGCGGAGCAGGTCGAATCACGGCATCAGTCATGTCGGCTGTGCTGTTAGCCTGGATCGCGGCACAGCAGGCGCGGCGTGCGAATTCATCGATGATGGGCGGGCTCGCAGTCGCGGCGCTTGTTGCGGGGTTTGCCATCGTGCTGGTGCGTTCGACCCAATCGCCGATTCGCGCCTGGCTGTTGCAGTATGACGCCATCGCGTTATCTCTGGCCTGCCTGCCTCTTCTCGCGCTCGCCGAGGCGGCGCCGTCTTCGCGCTGGCGGGCTTTCGCTGCGCCGCTCTGGTTCACGGCCCTGCTCATTCTCCCCGCGGCGGCCCTGCTAACGCTCATCCGCACCGGCCGCTTCCCCGCCGACTGGGTCCGCCCGCTGACCCTCGGAATTTTGGGCGGCGTCTACATCCTGGCCGCCGCCCGCGAGGGCCGCAGAGCCTTCATCTTTCTCGGCGGCGTGATCTGGATCTCGGCGCTGGTCGTGCTATATCGTGTCTATTTC
>CAYXEY010000146.1:0-10021 GCA_964464105.1 uncultured Planctomycetaceae bacterium | reverse complement strand
TGAATGGATTAGTCGGAAGTCTTTTTGTCCCCGGATTCGTCGCCGGCGGCGTCGGCCTTGTCCTTCAGCTTGATCGGACCCAGTCCGCCGACAAGCGTCTTGAGCCGGAAGCGCTTTTCGGCGTCCGATTGCGCAGAGCTTTTTTTGAGTTCCGCAAGCCGCAGGGCGACGGTCTCACTGCCGGACTTCTCATCCTTCGACTGGACGAGCTTTGCGTTCCATTCTTCGTAGATCTTCAATTGCACTGCACGGACGGCTGCATGCGCGCTCGCGCGGGTCTCTTCGGACTCCGAGTCCAGCCAGCGGTCGACCCGGTCGGCGATGCGTGTGCAATGGGCCAGCGCTGCGGCGGGCTGTCCGCTCTCCGCGAGCAGGTGAACGCGAAAGAGCCGGGAAACGAATCCGATGCGCGGGTGGGCCGGGTCGGCGACGATCGGGCGGAGGATCTTGAGCGCACGAGTCGGGTTGCCTGCGCGCCAGTATGCGGCCGCCTGCCAGAGTCTTGCCGACTCCGCGAGGGCGGCATTGGGGTCATCCAGGTATTCCGCCAATTCTCCGGCAGCATCGTTCAGGCTCGTGGCATCGGGTTGACTAGTTGCAACGGGTGTTGTGGCAATGGCGGCGAACACGGCGTCGAATCGGCGGATTGCCGCGATGCGAGCTTTGAGCATCTTGCGATCGCGCTCAGGTAAGCGGGCAACTAAACCGTCAGCGTGTGCGAGCAACGCCTCCGTGACTTCTCCGCCTGACCGAGCCGGGGGGAAATCGACCCTGCCCAGGAGCCAGTCGCCGAATGCAGCCGCATGCTGCTCCTTGACCAGTTTCTGAGCCGCGTTTACTGCAGCCGCACATTTGTGCCGGTCATCCCCGGCGGATTCGATCCTGGATTTCCACTCCGCCGGCAACGGCCCGGGTGAGGGCGGACCGCTGAAATCCGCAAGTGTGAATGCGTTTCCCGCCAACGCCGCAATCAATAGCGGCGTTGCGACCAAACCGACCGTCATTGAACGCAAGCGATCCAGGATCACGGGCTGCTCCATTTCGTGGAAGCATTATAGGACAATCGCCAAACCCCACGGAGAGTTTTCAGCTTGTTCGCGATGAAGTCCGATTCTATTGTCAATCAGGGCGCACACGTTCTCGCAAGGCAAGGGAGTCATCCGCCATGGGATTCAGGCTGCTGGGTAAGTTGTCGGCGATTTGCGTAGTCGGGCTGGCGGCGTCCTCGTTTGGCGGATGCGGGACCATCCCTCTGACGCCCATGCCGAACGCACTGCCCAATCTGACGGCCGAGCGACTCGGCGAGATTCAGGGCGACGAACGCCTCACCGACGACGAGAAGCGGCAGTTAATTCGAGATGAAGCCCAGATTCCCAACGACGCCGCAGGCGACCGGCTGGTCGAGTTCCTTTTGACGCTCGACACCACGCCCTGATGTGACTCTGCGGGATATTCTCGCTCGCCCGATAGCCCGGCCGGGGATTACTCAAGCCGCGCCCGGATTCTACCCATAGTCAGTACGATGCAGGCGTTGAAGGGTCCATCACGGGGGGTGGGGCCCTGCGGGTTTTTGCAACAGGAGTTCGATAATGAACGCAATGCGCTGCGGGATGCTCGTATTGACATTTGCAGTTATGACCCTCAACGTCGGGTGTGGCGTGACGTTGCCTTTTGTCGATCCGCGCTTGACCGACGGCGGCGGCGGCGACGTGATGACCGGCGGGCTCAAGGTCGTTCAGGGCAGCATGACGTCGCTCAGCCAGGATGAAGTGCAGCAACTCAGCGATCAAATCACCGCGATCATCAATTCATCCAACCCCGAGTTCAATCTGCCGCCCATGACCAATGAGCAGGCCGATGCGTTCATTGCATTTCTGAAGGCCAACAGCGTGCCGGGCGGGGCGGGCGCCGGGCTCAACACGTTTGAAGACATGTTGAGATTTACGGCCGCCGCGATTGAAGATCCGAGCATCGTCGTGCTGCCGCCGGGATTTGAAGAGGCCTTCAGTGATTACGAGGACATCGAGGATATCTTTGGCTCGGTGTTCGGCAATCCCTGATCGCCGGCGACAACAACCGCGCTTCACGACGCCGATTTCATAACACGAAATCGGCGTCGTCGTCTTGATAGACCGGCGAAGCATGCATGGGACGCGGTCTCAGAGGCAGGAGCTTGATCATCGCCGCGCCGGCCACGAAGCCGCCGATATGGGCCCAATAGGCCACGCCACCCTTGCCGCCGGCGCCGAATGCAGCCGGATACAAGTTCTGAATTACGATGTAGATGCCCAGGAAGATCCACGCCGGTAGGTTGACCGTCGCAGGGTAGTACCCAATAGGCACGATCGCCGTAATCCGCTCGTGCGGGTAAAGCAGAATGTAGGCCCCAAGCACTCCGCTGATCGCTCCGCTCGCGCCGACCAGCGGCACCGCGCCGGGATCAAAGAACGTATGCAGCAGATTGCCCATGAGTCCGGTCGCCGTGTAAAAGACAAAATACAGCATCGGGCCGAGCCGATCTTCGATGTTGTTTCCGAAGATCCACAAATAGAGCATATTGCCGATCAGGTGCATCCAGCCGCCGTGCAGATACATGCAGGTGAAGATGTTCACCGACGCCGGAATGGCCTCGATATCCTCAATAGGCGGTAGAACGCGGCGATTGAAAATGCGGCCGAACTGATCCTGCACGCGAACATCTTGCGCAGTTTTCTCTAATTCGTCGCGAAGCTCCGTTCGGCTGCGAACCAGTTCGGCGGGTACGAAGCCGTATTTCCATGCGGCGCGATCGATGCCGCCCGGGCCGAGGAGCTCCATCAGAAATACGACGACGTTGATGATGATCAGCCCAATCGTGAGATGGGGCGTGCGATGGGTCGGATTGTGGTCGTGGATCGGGATCATTCAATCTGACTAGATATCGCCTCGCGCGGCCGGACGCGAGTCCACGGCGCAATCCGCGGAATCGGTGGACAGTACCTTGAGCACATGCTTGATGGCCGGACCGAGCAATTCGAGTCCGTCGTGAACCCCGCGCGGGCTGCCGGGAAGCATGACCACGAGCGTGCGATTGATGATGCCGGCGCCGCCGCGGGAAATGATCGAGAGTGGCGTCTTGGAGAAGCTGCCGACCCGCATGATCTCGCCGAACCCGGGCAATTCGCGATCGAACAATGGCGAGATGGCCTCGGGCGTCACATCACGCGGGCCGATGCCGGTGCCGCCAGTGGCAACGACCAAGCTCGCATGTCCGCACAATTCCTGCACTGTTGACGCAATGATCGCTGCATCGTCAGCCACGATGCGCGACTCGACGACTCCGAAGCCCATGTCGCGGAGTCGCGAAGCGGCGACGGGACCGCTCTCATCCAGGGCCGCGCCGGCACTGCGGCTGTCGGAGATGGTGATGACGGCGGCCGCAAGCATGTGCTCATCCTAGCGCGGGCGATGGGCGACTGCAAAATCGCCCGCACTCCCGATAACTCAAGCGTCGTAATTCGGTACGAGAAATGTTACGGTCGTGCCTGTTCCCGGTTCGCTCTTGAGGGTCAATTCGCCATCCAGCGCATTGACGGCGTGTTTGACGATCGAAAGCCCGAGACCTGTACCGCCCTGGCTCTGGCTGCGAGATTTGTCCACCTGATAGAACCGCTCAAAGACCCGATCCTGATCCGCGAGAGGAATACCGCAGCCGTTGTCCTCAACAGCGAATCGAATCTTACGACCGACTGGGGTGCAGCGCAGGGATACGCGCCCGCCTTCGGGGATGAACTTCACCGCGTTGTCCACCAGGTTCTTCAGAATCAGCTCGATGGTCTTTCGATCGCTGCTCATGAACGAAACGCCGCATTCAACGATGATGTTGGCTCGCTTGGCTTGAATGGCGCCCGCAAACAGCGACGCGACGCCCGTCAGCAACTCGCGCGGGTCGAACTGATTGATCACCGGTTCGAAGGACGGCGACTCCACGCGATTAAGCTGCATGAGGTCTTCGGTCAGATTCTTCAAGCGCTCGACGGCTCGATCGATGATCGCAAGAAACCGGGTTCGGGTTGCCGCATCGAGGTCATCCGCGGCCAGCGTGTCGGCGGCCGCTCGAATCGTGGCCACCGGCGTGCGCAATTCATGTGACGCATTCGCCACGAAGTCCGCCTTCATGGCCATGCTTCGGGCCAGATCGGTGATGTCGCGCAAGCAAAGCAGCCGCGCGATCGGCGTGCCGGGCAGATCGACACGAATGACCGACGCGCTGATGGTGCGCGGTTCATCCTGCACGTTCATTGCGATATCGCGCTGCGACTCGGCTGCGCCGGTGCCGTTGGTCGCCTCCCAGAGTCGCTGCAATGCCGCCACGGGCAGTTGATCTTGCAGCGGCCTGCCGTACAACGGCTGCGTCGCACCGAGGATTCGACGGGCGGAGGCGTTGTCGGTCAGCACGCGGCCGTCGCGATCGGTGGCGATGACGCCTTCTTCCAGGCGGCCAAGGGTGACTTCAAGATCCTGCCGCTGCTGCTGACCCTCGCGGATGCGATCGGCCAGGTGGATCCGCATTTTGTCCAAGGCGCGGGCCACCTGTCCGACCTCGTCGTCATCCTGCAGGTCGATCTTCGTGTTGAGGTCGCCGGTGGCCAGCCGTTCGGCCAGCCCGCTGACATGCTGAACCGGTCGGGCAAGTGCGCGGGCAAGAACGTAGGCAATGGTGAGCGTGATGGGGAGCGCTACAGCCAGCGCCGCGCCGATCCACTGCAGCAGGACGGCTTCGCTTCTTTCAATATCTGCCGCCGGGGCGGCCACGCGGACGACGCCAATCAGCCGGCTGTCGCGATAGATCGGCCCCGCGCAATAAACAAACGAACGACCGACAGAATGGCTGAGCCTGCGATGGTGTCCGATCTTGCCGGTGATTGCCGCCATGATTTCGGGGCGGCCGGCGTGGTTTTCCATTTCGCCGGGTGGAGCGTCGGAATCGGCCAGAACGCGTCCATCGGGAGCGATGACCGTGAGCCGGTATCCGCACCGGTCTCGCATCGAAATTGTCTCGACCTCGAGGCGTTTCAAGTTGTCCAGCGATCGCTCCAGCTCATATCCCGCCAGAGAGACCACGCGTCCGAGATGATCATGCGCGTTCTCGCGCAGCCAGTTTTGCGTGATGCGCCAGGTGACGGCGCAAAGCAGAACCATACCGGCTGCGAGCAGCAGGCCCAGTCGAATGAAGACGCGCCGAAAGAACCGGCCGCCCGTGAATGAGGTCACAGTTGTCACCGGAGAAGCATGCTAACGCGGGACGTGCATTCGCGGAGGGGATCGGAAGAGCCGCGGCGTCAGGCCGACGCCGGCCCACCGCTCCAGACATCGGCAAAGCGATAGCCGACGCCGCGCACTGTCTCTATGAGATCGCGATGAGCGCCAAGCTTGCGCCGCAGTGTCGTGATGTGCACGTCGATGGTCCGATCGGTCACGGCGATGTCCGGCCCGATGGCCTTGTCCATCAGTTGATCGCGCGACAGGACCCGGGCCTTGGCCAGAATCAACGCTTCGAGCAGCCGGAACTCGGTCAGTGTCACGGCAACGGTCTCGCCATCGAGCATGACCACGTGCCGCCCGCGGTCAATCGACACCGGTCCGGCACGCAGTAGATCGGTTGACTCGGCGGGGGCCTGTCGTCGTCGCAGCATGGCGGCCACGCGTGCCAACAGTACGGGCATGCTGCATGGCTTGGCGATGTAGTCGTCGGCGCCAAGCTGAAGGCCGACGATGACGTCGGCATCCTCGGTGCGAGCGGTGAGCATGACGATGGGAATACGCTGCGTCGCCGGATCGGATCGCAAGGCCAGCGTGACATCTCGGCCGTTCTTCACCGGCAGCATGAGATCGAGAATAACGAGGTCGGGCAGTTCCTTGCGTGCGACATTCAGCGCCGTTTCGCCATCGCCCGCTTCGAGCACGCGATAGCGCTCACGGGCGAGGTTGAAGCAGATGGTGTCACGCAGGTCGCGCTCGTCCTCGACCACGAGAATGGTGGCCAGTGGAACCGCGGGGTCGCGGCGGTTAGATACGGTTGTCATAATCGGTGCCGCCAGTGTCATGTCGATCAATATATCGCGCGTTTCACAGCGCAAAAGCGACGCCATGCGACGTTCATCGGCGGCATGTCACGAATTCCGCAAGTTTCGCGAGAACTCGAATGGCGACGCCGGCGCTGTTAGCGCAATCTTAGCGCAATCAAACCGCAACAATGACGCGGGAACTACGAGAATTTGCGGGCTTGTTCGTTCGCGCCGCTTCATTATCATGCTGCTAATTCGAATCGCGCGTCGCGGCGAATCGCCCCCGTTTTGAAAAATGAGGCTTGCGTGTTTGGACTGATACCGACCGACAAGGGTTTCTTCGAGTTTCTCGACCAGGAGGCAGCAGTCGTGGTCCGCGCGGCCCAGGCCTTCGAGGCCATGTCCAAGGACTACGGCCGGCGCCAGACCTACATCGATACGATCCGCCAGTGCGAACATGATGGCGACGAACTGGTGCACACGGCGCTCAAGAAGCTCGATACGACCTTTCTCACCCCATTCGACCGCGAGGACATTCACGCTCTGCTCAAGCAGATGGATGACATCATCGACGACATCGACGCGGTGTCGAAGCGGTTTCCGCTGTACAAGGTGGAAGCGCCGACGAAATACCTGATGCTGATGGCCGAAGTGCTTCTGCAAGCGGCCAAACTGGTGGCTGAAGGCGTGCACCTGCTGCGCGTCGTGAAAAAGACAAACAAGCTGCACGGCATCCTGGTCGAGATTCACCGGCTGGAGAACGTCGGCGACGATCACAATCACACCGCCATCGAGGAATTGTTCGCGCAACCCAACGTCGACCCTCTCTTCGTCATGAAGTGGAAGGAAATCTACGAAAAGACGGAACGGGCCATCGACCGTTGCGAGGACGTGGCCAACACCATGGAAGCCGTGGCCCTGAAGAACACCTAGCCGCATGCGCATTCGCCAGTTTAATTCAGCAATTCGATTGGACAATCACGCATGAGCGGCGCCCTGATCCTACTCATCATCATCATCGTCGTCGCGCTGGTCTTTGATTTTCTCAACGGCTTTCACGATGCCGCCAACTCGATCGCAACGATTGTTTCCACCCACGTGCTCACGCCGCTTCAGGCGGTCATCTGGGCCGCGTTTTTCAATTTCGTGGCTGCATTCATTTTCGGCACGCCCGTGGCCAAGATGGTCGGCAAGGGCATGATCGAACTTTCCATGATCAACGAGTATGTCGTCTTCGGCGGCCTGCTCGGCGCGATCACCTGGAACATCATCACCTGGTATCTCGGGCTGCCCACCAGTTCGTCGCATGCCTTGTTTGGCGGATATGCCGGCGCGGCGATCGCTCACCATGGTGGTTTGGGCGTCATTATCTTCTCCGGTTGGTTCAAGGTCCTATTGTTTCTGATTCTCTCGCCTTTGATCGGGTTCACCCTGGGCTACATCATCTTGGTCATCGTCGCGTGGCTGTGTCGCAAGTCGAATCCGCGGCGCATTGACGTCTGGTTCAGGAAACTCCAGCTTGTGTCGGCTGGGTGTTACAGCCTCGGCCACGGCTTCAACGATGCCCAGAAGACCATGGGCATCATCGTGGCCCTGTTGACCGCCGGTGGTTACAAGCACTGGACCGAAGGGAATTACACCATGATGGGCCGGTCGCACGAGATCGCCATCTGGATCATCCTGTCGTGCCACGCGGCGATCGGCCTGGGCACCCTCTTTGGCGGCTGGCGCATCGTCAAGACCATGGGCCACAACATCACCAAGCTTACGCCCCTGGGCGGGTTTTGCGCCGAGACGGCGGGAGCCGCGACGGTCATCGGCACGGCGCTTGCTGGCATTCCGATTTCCACGACCCACGCCATTACCGGTGCGATCTTGGGCGTCGGCAGTGCGCGGAATGTCCGATCAGTGCGATGGATTTGGGGCCAGCGGATCATCATGGCCTGGGTCGTGACGATTCCATTCTCGGCGGCCATTGGCGCGGTCGGATACGCGTTGGTCCACTTGCTGGTCGAGCCGTTCTTCCGCCCCTGATCCGGCAAATCAGGCGATCGACGGCCCACTCTTCACAACGCACCCGATTTCAGCCATGATCCCCGGCTTGTGCTTGTGAAATGTGTCCGCGCGCTGAAACAAATCCATGATCATCTCCCTCAACTGGCTCCGTGATTTCGTCGACATCCCCGCGAGCCTCAATCCGCAGCAGCTTGCCCTGAAGTTCACCACCACGACCGCCGAGGTCGAGGGGGTCGTCGAGCATCGCTCAAACTTCGAGGGGCTGCTGGCCGCGCGGATCGATTCCATCGAGCTGGTCGAGGGCGAGACCAAGCTCAAGCGCGTGCACTTAACCGCCGACAAGGCGTACTCCACGCTCTCAACCGCGCCCGAGCTGACATCGGGGGATGTGGTCATTTATGGCCCGCCCGGCGCGCGCGTCGCGGGCCAGCGACTGACCCACAAGGATCCCTCGGGACGCGAGTCCGCAGGCATGATCGTTGCCGGACAGGCGATTCACCTCACGCAGGTGGGCGCAGGGGCCGTGTATCTGCCGCCTTCCACGCGGCCCGGGGCGATGATCGACTCCGGTCCGTTCAACGATTGGCTGATTGAAATAGACAACAAGTCAATCACGCATCGCCCCGACCTGTGGGGCCACTACGGCATCGCTCGCGAGTTCGCCGCGATGCTCGGCACCAAGGTCCGCAAGTACGACGTAACCGACGCGAAGGCGCTTCGGAATGACACACTGCCCGAAGTGCCGATCACGATCGACGATCCGGCCATGTGCCGGCGCTATTCGGCGCTGGTGTTCAAGGGGCTGAAGGCGCAGCCTTCGCCGCTGACCATGCAGGTGCGGCTGGCCTTCGTGGGCATGCGTCCGATCGATTTGATTGTCGACCTGACCAATTATGTCATGGCCGAATTGGGCCAGCCGATGCACGCGTTCGACGCGGCGAAACTGACGCAGATTGAAGTTGGCGTTGCCGCGCCGAAGGAAAAGTTCAGCACGCTCGACGGCGTGTCGCGCTCGCTTCCCGCGAAAACGCTAATGATCCAGAGCGGACGCAAGAGCGTCGCGATCGCGGGAATCATGGGTGGTGCGGAGACCGAGGTCTCGAAAACGACGGAGACGATCCTGCTCGAATCGGCGAATTTCGAAGCGGCGGTTGTTCGACGGGCTGCGGTCGCGCTGGGCCTTCGCACCGAGGCCAGCGCTCGCTTTGAAAAATCACTTGATCCCGAGCAGACCGTGACGGCCATCGCCCGGTTCCACAAACTGGCCAAAGGGGAATTGCCCGGACTGGGCCTCGCGGGAACGTTGTCGGACTGCTATCCGATAGCGCGAAAAATCGATCCGATTCCGCTCGACTGCGATGTCGCGGCACAGGTGATCGGCAAGGACATTGGCCGCAAGGAGATTTCGCGGATTCTCTCGGCGATCGATTTCAAGTGCGAACGCGGCAAAGGTTCCATGCTCTCGGTCACACCGCCGACTTACCGTGCGACCAAGGACATCTCCATTCAGGAAGACCTGATCGAGGAAGTCGCCCGATTCGTGGGTTACGACAGCATCGAGCCGGAACTTCCGCGAATTACCGCGCGGCATTTCGACGAGGCCGCGCGATCGAATCTCGACGAGGCCACGCTCGAGTACCTGTGTGTCGGCGGCGATTTCACCGAGGTGCACGATTACATCTGGTTCGACGACGACTGGTGCCGCACGCTCTGCTTCGAAGTGCCGGCGACGCTCACGCTGAAGAACCCCGCCGCGGCGGGTTGCTCGCGTTTGCGCACCACGCTGATGCCCGGTATGCTGGCCATGACCGACGCCAATCGCCGCATCTACGATCGATTCCAGATGGCGCAGATCGGCAGCGTGTTCTTCACCGGCTCGAAGGACGTCGAGAAATCGCAGCGGCGGCACCTTGGATTGATTGTCGCGCGATCCGGCGCCAGGGCCGATCAGGCAGTCT
>CAYXEY010000145.1:0-10040 GCA_964464105.1 uncultured Planctomycetaceae bacterium | reverse complement strand
GCAGCGGGCCACGGGTCTGGAAGGCGAGAAAATCGACGCCGTGCTGCAACGCTACTTCGAGGGCATTGCCGCCGGTTACGCCGAATCAAACGTCGAGCCGCCCCGGCCGCGCACCATTTCGTCGAAACCGGGCCTCTCGATCGCCGCGACCTACATGGCCGACGGCGAAAAGACCCTGCGGATTCAGGCAGGCGTCGAGGTTCGGCCGCAGCAGTTCCTCATGCTGCACTATCAGGGACCGGCATCCTTCCGGGCAACCGCCGAGGCCACCTTCGATCGCGTGCTCGAATCGCTCACCCTGGTGCCCGACGCCTACGACGCCAATGCCCTTCGAGCCGCCGGCGAGGAGGGCGTCGTCTGGCTGAAGAACGTCGGCGGCAGCAGCCTGAAAAAGGCGATCGTGCCCGAGACCTTCCTGCGCGTTGAGTCCGAGGGCAAGGTCGTCGGCTTCATGGCCGTCGCCGAAATTGAAGTCGAACGCGACAAGCGGCCGGGCATCGAAGTCCGCGAGCGATTCTGGACGTTCCAGCCCGACGGCGTGGTGCATCGCATTCAGACCAATGCCTTTATCAGTCTCGATCTGCAATACGAAGACTGGAAGGACAGCATCTGCACGCTGATTCCCGCCAAGGGCGATCAGCCCAATCGCATGCTCGCCACTCTGGAAGAGGCCGTCCGGGTGGACAACACGCTGCTTTCCACCCAGGCTTACGCGGTCGACGATGCCATGACCACCAACCCGCCTTTTCAGTTGCCGCCGACGTATCTCTCTCGGCCCATCGCGCGGATGTTCCCCCGTCTGACCAGCCGCCTGGACAAGCCGCGCCTGATCGCCCTCGCCGTGTTCGATCAGGCCCGCTCCGACATTGTCATGCGCATCGTGGAGCTGGTCGGCGAGGAGGCCGTGCCGGGCGGGGCCAAGGCGGAGGGCCCGACCTATCGCATCGATCAGCGCGACGGCCCGGCCTCGCCGGCGTCGACGACGTATGTCGACGAAAACGGTCTTGTGCTGCTCATCAAGGCGGGCACCATGACCAGGCGCCCGACCACGCGCGACGCCGTGGAAAAGCTCTTCACCGACAAACTGCTCAAGGCCGAAAAGGGCTTTGCCGCCGAAGAGAAGAAATACCAGAAAGACTCCAATCGATTCAACAACTTGAACAAGCCCCAACCCGCCGCGGACACCGCCAAGAAGCCTGTGAAAAAGCCGGCGCCCAAGAAGCCCACGCGCACGCCCCCCAAGCCCGCACGAAAGCCTCCGAAATGAGCGACCGGGCGAATTCCGCTAAATCTGATCGATATTTCTCTGTCGATTCGTAGCCGTTTGTCTCATCCTGCCGTCCTCCCTTGAGCCGAGCCGGGCATGTCGCCTGGCTCACAACTCACGGGAGGCATCTCATGTTTGTCTGGTCTCGCACGGCCCGCGTACTCGTATTAACAACGACACTCGTCGCGCTATCGGCGCGACTCCATCATGCCGCCGCGCAGACCTGCAACTGTTCCTGTGACACCATCATCCCGTCTTCGCTGGATGTATCGCAGGTCTTCATGAACGAAGGACCTGGCCCGGCAAATACCTATGTCACTGCGTGTCGCCCCAACGGCGTGAATGCTGAAGTCCGTCACGCCAATCAATTCGCCTTTGGCTCGACGACCATTACGCACTTTTGTGTCTTTGCCAAGTCCCCCACCGGCCAGCCCGGCGAGACCGCTTATGCGTTCATCGCGAACCTCGACCCCGCAAATAACAACCTGCCGGGAAACGTCATGCACGAAACGCCATTTACCATTAACGGCTCCGGTCACCAGCTTGTGCAGCTCAACACGCCGGTCGCCGTCAGCGGAACCTTGTGGGCCGGCGTGCGCTATCCGACCGCTCGCTGCACCATCGGTCATCAGGGCGTCAGTGCACGCAATCAAGGCCTGTCGGCTGTGTTCCTCGGAGGGCCCGCGCCGGCCGGCGGATGGAAATATTACGACAACACTGGCAGCGGCTTCTATGTGGGCAAGGCCCCCCTTATTAGACCCTTGTCGCTCATTCCGGCCGGCTCGGGCGGAGGCGGTGGCGGTGGTGGCGGTGGCGGCCCCTGCAGGATCATCGTCGGCCCCCAGACCAATGCAGCCGGTCTGCTTGAAACCGACGAGCTGGGCGGCAGCAAGTTCGTCAGTGTGCAGCTCTCGCGGCTTCCTACGGCCCCGGTGATCGTCAGCATCACTTCGACAAATACCGCCGAGGGAATCGTCTCGACGTCGAGCCTCTACTTCGACAGCTTCACTTGGGCGTCACCCCAATTCTTCACCGTGCACGGCGTCGATGATCCACTGCCTGACGGTCCCATCAACTACCGCATCGACTTTGTCGCAACCAGTGCCGATTCCTGCTATCACCTGCTCCCCACGCCTTCGGTCAACTGCGTCAACCTCGATGACGAGACTGGCGGCGTCTATTGCGCCGGCAATTGGCGGAATGTGGTGCCGTTCGGCATGGTGCCCGCTCCTCTGGCGGACCCCGCGATGGCCTTCGACTCCTATCGCAACGTCGCGGTCATGTTCGGCGCGCCTCCCGGCATGTTCGGCCCGGGCGAAACCTGGGAATGGGATGGCTCCCAGTGGAAGCTGATCCCGCTGGGCATGGGCGGGCCCGTAGCTCGCACAGGCCACGCGATGGCGTTTGATTCTCACCGCAATGTTGTCGTACTCATGGGCGGCGTCGATGCCTCGGGCATTCAACTGTCCGACACGTGGGAGTACGACGGCTTGAAATGGATTCTTCGCTCGCCGGGAACGCCCAACGCCCCCGGCGGACCGCGCGTGGACCACGCGATGGCCTTTGACGAGCGCCGCGGCGTGACCGTGCTGTTCGGCGGCGATCCGCTGCTGGGCGTAAATCAGGCATGGGATTGGAATGGCACAACGTGGACGCCTCGCCCCTCAGCCACGACGCCCGCGCGGCGCTCGAACCACATGATGACCTACGACGCCCGGCGGCAGCGCGTGCTGCTGTTCAGCGGGTTCCTCAATACCGCTCCCTTCGTCGAAAACGTGATCTGGGAGTACAACGGTTCGACCTGGGCACAGGTGACCGCAATGAACCCGGGCCCGCCGCCCCGCCAGGATGCCGGTTTCGTGCATGACCCCGTGCGCGGCGTCTCAATCCTCTTCGGCGGCATGGCCGGCGGCGTGCAAAGCGATGTCTGGGAGTGGGATGGCAACGCCCGCACCTGGAGCCCGATCCCCAGTCCACCACCGATTCCGATGGCCCGCCAGAAGCACGCGATGGCCTATGACATTCCGCGGCGCAAGGCCGTGGTTTTCGGAGGCGACAACGGCGGCGGCTTCGGCTGGATTTCAGACACCTGGCTTTATGACCCGGTCGGCCCCGGCGGCGTGCTCTCGACCCGGCACTTCCTGGTCCGCGGCACCGGCAGCGGTCTGCCTTACAGTTGGGCCTTGAGCCTTCAACAACTCACTTATGCCACAATCGTGCAGAGCGGCCTGCCCTTCGGCATCCACGCGGGCGGCATCGCCGGCATCCTGAGCGGACAGATCAGCGCGGCCACCTGCGGACAGATCTCCGCCGCGCCGCACCCGCTGGCCCCGAGCATCATCTCGGTCACGACGGGCAGTCCGCTGGGTTACGGCCTGTCGGTCGGGACTGCCGGCGGCATTCCGGGATGCCCGGTGCAGCCGTTCACGATCTGTGCGTTCAATCCGACGATCACCGAGGTCTTCCTCGATGGCAACGATTGCAATGCCAACGGCATGGATGACACGATCGACCTGGCCAATGACGAATCGCTCGACGCCAACCTGAACGGCGTCCTGGACAGTTGCGAAGTGACCACCACCGGCGACGTGAACTGCGACGGACTGGTGAACGAGCTGGACATCCAACCGTTCATCCTCGCGCTGGTCGACCCGGCGATGTACACGCTGCTGCATCCGGACTGCCCGCCGGTGCGGTCCGACATCAACAACGACGGCCAGACCGATGGCCGCGACGTGGCGGCGTTCACCATGATGCTGACCGGCGGATGACGCCGGAGGCTTGAAAGGGAGAGTCGTAACGGGAGCGGCCTGCATGGCGGAAGTTTCGCCATGCACGCCGCTTTCTTATTTTGACACACATGGAAAACGATTCAGACACTCACATGGCCATTAACAGCGCACGAAAGCACGACCTTCGAGGAAGGCCGCCCAGAGGTGGCGTGTGCATCCAACCAGTGCGTATCCGCACGGCTTGATGACGTGCGGCAACTCGCGCAGTGCGAGCGCTGGTATCCACAGTCTCTGTCCGTCATAACCCGCCAACTGCCCTGCAGCGCTATTTCTCGCTATTTCGAAACGCGGTCAGCCGCAGCCAAGTGGCACGCGAATTGCAAGTTTCCAATCGCTGGCGCGGGGTAGTTCCGCGCGCCCCGCGGAGGGAGGTTTCCTATGTTCGTCAAGACACAACTCCGTTTGATTATTCAGCGGCTTATTCTGGGCACCTTCATTCTCGCATGCGGCGTCCCATCGGCAGCCGAGGCCAGCACGCTGGTCTTCGCCCAGCCGCCGAACCCTGCGGGGGGTCAGTACAAATCCGCCTGGTACTCGCCAGACGGGCTGGACAGCGATGAATACGTCTGGGATGACTTCACCCTCGCCGCCAGCACGGCCATCACTGAGATTCACTGGCGCGGGGCTTACCCCAATACGCTATCCGGCGTCGGCCGCGCGCCAGTCTATGACTTCACCGTGTCGATTTACCGTTCCATCGCCGGCGGATCCAAGCCGGACCTCGGCGCCGGAGGGCGGCTCGTGCGGCACTTCGTCGGGGGAAACGCGGGCGAGGCCGAGGCCGGTCCGGTCGGCAGCCTGATGATGTATGACTACACATTCGTATTTCCAGCCCCATTTCAGGCGACCGGCGGAACAAAGTACTGGATCCAGATCGAGGCCTATCAGGGATTGACGCCAGTCTATTACTGGCCGCCGGACTGGAGCATCGCGCGGGGCACGGGCGGAAACAACTCGCACTTCCGGCGGATCACGGGCGGAAATTACAACGCCATCACCGGCGACTGCGCGTTCTCACTCTATGCCTCGGATGCACCGACCGTGACCATCGATGCAAGCGTTTCGCCGGCGGGCGCGGGCACCGCGGGCGGCGCCGGCGCTTACCCCATCAACACCACCGTAAACCTGAACGCCACGGCCAACAGCGGCTGGGGCTTTTTGAACTGGACCGAAGGCGGATCGCAGGTCAGCAGCAACCCGCACTACACCTTCACCGCAACCGTGAATCGCACGCTCGTCGCCAATTTTGTCCCTGCCTTCACCATTACGACCGCCTGCATCCCGCCGTACGGCGGCGTCGTGACAGGCGCGGGCATTTACAACAGCGGCGCAACGGTGACGCTCGTCGCGTTGCCGGATCACGGGTTTGTCTTCACCGGATGGTCGGACGGCGGCACGACCGCGACTCACTCTTTCCCCGCCACCGCGAACATGATCGTGACGGCCTTCTTCGCCTCGGCGCCGCAGTGCGCGACGTTCGATTTCGACAACGCCCCGGCTTACACGACGGTGCCGCTCGACCTCACCGTCGACGGCCTCACGGCTCATTTCACGGCATACGCACCTTCCGGCGGCACATACGTCGTCTGGCCTTATGACACCTGGGGCATCAGCCCGCATGGTTTCTCCGGTTTGAGCCTCTTTCCAACCAGTGTCTTCCCGGCCGATCTCATCGTTGATTTTTCACAGACACTCGTCGATTTCTCAATTCTCTATTCGCCGCAGGAACTCGGCTGCGACGATTCGGCCACCATGCGGGCCACTGCGTACCGGGACGGCGTCTTCGTTGCCACCAACACGACCACAGCGCCGACTCCCGGCACCTACCCTTCCGCGACACTGAGCATCGCCGCGCCGGCCGGGTTCAACCGAGTAGTGGTGCACTACGACGCCCATCCGCCCACGTGCCAGGACTGGGGACCGATTTTCTTTGCCGACAACGTCACAGTCACGCGGGCCTGCTTAGGCTCCTCCCCCGGAAACGGCGACGGCAACAACGACGGCCTGGTCAACGGTGGAGACATTCGGGGATTCATCGACATTGTGGTACAGGGCGGGCTGCCGGGGACACACAATTGCGCCTATGACCTGAGCGCGGACGGCAACGTGAACGCCGAGGACGTGCCGTTCTTTATCACTGCGTTGCTTGGCGGATGATGGCCGCGCGAGTCCGATTTCATACTGCTCCCCGCACAGAAGGAGCCTGTCATGTCCTCATTTCCACCACTTCCACCGTGGGAAGGCATGCACCCATTGGTCATACACATCCCAATCGCGCTCATCGTCACTGGACTCGAGGCGGACGCGGGGCCGAGATTCAGACGACGACGATGATTGATCGATTCTGCATGGGTGATCTAATGCAGAGGTCCGGCGCTCACACTCTCGATAACACCGGCCGCAAGCAGTCGGCGGCGCTCGCCGATATGCTAGATCCGCGATGGCTCTATCCGTCTATTACGCCGCCGATGCCGACTTGTCCGCGCTCGCCCGCACAACCGTCGCCGTCATCGGCTACGGCAACCAGGGCCGGGCACACGCCTTGAACCTGCGCGACAGCGGCGTGACCGTCGTTGTCGGACAGCGCACGGGAGGCCGAAACCACGCCCTCGCTCTGGCCGAGGGATTCAATCCAGTGCCCGCCGGCGAGGCGGCCGCGCAGGGCGATCTCGTCATCCTCGCCCTGCCCGATGAAACGATGGCTTCGGTGTACGCCGCTGAAATTGCCTCCCGACTAAAAAAGGGCACCGTCCTCGGCTTCATCCACGGCTTCAACATCCGCTTCAATCGCATCACCCCGCCCGCCGATTCCAGCGTCATCATGATCGCCCCCAAAGGCCCTGGCGCTCTGGTCCGCGATGCATTCACCCGCGGCGGCGGACTTACTTGCATTGTCGCGGTGCATCAGGACGTCGACGGTCAGGCCAAACGGCTCGCCCTCGCCTGGGGCGCGGCCATCGGCGGCGGACGCGGCGGCATGATCGAGACGACCTTCGCGGCGGAATGCGAAAGCGACCTGTTCGGCGAGCAGGCGGTGTTGTGCGGCGGGATGATCGAATTGATGAAAGCGGCCTTCGACGTGCTGGTCGAGGCGGGCTACCCGGCCGAACTGGCCTACATCGAGTGCGTTCACGAAGCCAAGCAGATTGTCGATTTGCAATACGCCGCGGGGCTGGCGGCGATGCGGGCGAAGATCTCAGCCACGGCAGCCTATGGCGGGTTGACCCGCGGACCGGGGCTCATCGACGAGACAATTCGCGACAAGATGCGGGCGATGCTGCGGGACATTCGGAGTGGAACATTCGCGGAGGAATGGGGCCGCGAGGCCGCAGCGGGCAAACCAACACTGTCGCGGCTCAAGGCGGAGGAGGCCCGTCAACCCTGTGAAAAGGCGGCCCAACGGGTGCTGGAGATCGTGAAAGGCGCGGTGCCTTAGCCGGCCCGGACCGCGTGGCGGTGCCAACGGTCGATTGTTGACCCTGAGGCAGCACGAATAGGCCTTTCATCCCGCGCAATCAATGCCCGGAAACGGCCGCTTGGCTGTGCCCCCTTGAAGTGCGGGCATGTTCAATCTTGCGGGTAACTTCGCATTCGACTACAGTTTGAAGGCACGGGGACGTAGCTCAGTTGGGAGAGCGGTTCGTTCGCAATGAACAGGTCGAGGGTTCGAATCCCTTCGTCTCCATTCACTTCGGTTGAAGCGTGATTCAAGATCCCGTTTTTTTACCCAAACGTTGACCTAACCGATTCCGCTGGTGCAGGCCGTTCCTGTGAGATGCCGGCCTGCGGCTGGAAATCTCGCGCAACTCAACTATTGACAAATTCCCGGTGTTGCCGCTTTAATAAGGGGTGATGTTATCCGTGTCGGGGCGCCCCATCCCCTATGGCCTCGACCGTCGCCGTTTGCCCCCGACCGGCACCTGCGACAACCTTGGAGTGTGGACGTGAAAAATATCAAGGTCATTATCGCGGGCGTCGCCATCGTGGCGGCCCTCGGCATTTTCATTATGGTGGGATCCGGCGAAGAGTCGATCCCCGATACCGACGACACCCGGACGGATTGGATCTGCCTCGACTGCAACCATCCATTCACATTGACGGCCGGTGAGTATGAGTCGGTTTCAAAATCTGATAACGGGTCGTTCGTAAAGTGCTCCGGTTGCGGCAATATCAAGGGTGTCCGGGCGGCGACCTGCCCAAGCTGCCAGTCGAAATACGCGACCATGGACGCGAACGGCAAGGACGCAACTTGCACCAAGTGCAACCCGGTGGTCGTGAAGTCTCAGGCAGCGCCTGAGGAGCAGACCCCCGAGCCTGAAGCCGCGGCGACGGAAGAAGAAGCACCGGCACAGCGGCCGATCATTTTTTCCGAATGAGGGTGGCATCACAGGTAGAGTTGATTGGATGGCGGCGCGTTTTCGCGCTCGCGGTGGGCCCATACTGAGGAAAGGTATTAGACATGTCATCGACACGTGTGACTTCAGCACGACGCGCCTTTACCCTGATTGAGCTTCTGATGGTCATCGCCATCATCGCGTTGCTCATATCGATCCTCATGCCCTCGCTGTCGACGGCGCGCGAACAGGCCAAGGTCGCCAAGTGCATCTCCAACCTGCGCAGCGTGATGCAGTTCACTACCATGTACATGGAGAATGACGCTGAGCGGCTCATCCCCTGGTACCGGTACCCGGCTGTCGCCGGCTATGGCGTCACGTTGTTCACGCCCGCCGTGTTTGGTGGTTTCATGGCCCCCGTCGGCGTCGTGGCCGACGGATATACGAGCGATGCCGAGATTTATCCGGCTCAGGTCCGCCCGCTCAACACCATTGTCAACCCATTGGCCCAGGGCAAGGACATCCTCGATGTTTACAAGTGTCCGGCCGACAAGACCTACACCACGGCCGTCATCGGAACCGGCGTACCCACCAATCCAGATGAAGAAGGCCTTTCTGCATGGCAGGCCATGGGCACGAGCTATGTGTTGAACACCCGCTTTATGCAGGGATACACCCAGCCAGGCGGCAACTTCTCGGTGCTCGATGCCGAACTGTATGGTCGCAAGATCAATCCGCATCTGGTGGGCGGCAAGGCCGCACGGTTCATCATGGGGCGGGATCAGGGCTTCTACGCGTTGGCTTATCGCGCAGCGGCAACCCTTGCTGAGTCGCAGGCCGCACCGCAGAAGCGCGGCTGGCATCGACAATTCTCCAAGCATTGCGCGGCCTTTTACGACGGGCATGTCGAATATAAGTATTACGACACCCGACTCTCAATTGGCGAAGGCTGGACCCTGTGGGAGCCGAAATAACACAGGACAATCTTTGCCGTCTCTTGCTTGCTGATTGAGCCGACTAAGGCAATTCGCTAAACTGCCGGTTGTGTCTCTTCAGCCCAGGTTTTCAAAATTCGGAGTTCGTTTCATGAAGCAAGCAATTGCCCCTCGCTCCCTCCGCGCCTTCACCTTGATCGAGCTGCTGATGGTCATCGCGATCATCGCGCTGCTCATTTCAATCCTGATGCCATCGCTCAATTCCGCCCGCGAACAGGCGCGCGTGGCCAAGTGCGTTTCCAATCTCAAAGAGTCAATGCAATTCTCCCTCATGTATATGGAGAGCGACTCGCAGAAGCTCATCCCGTGGTATCGCAACCCACCCGTGGCCGGATTCGGCGTGAGCCTCTTCACCCCGACCGTCTTCGGCGGATTTCGCGCCAAGATCAATGATGACGCCGGACTGATGCCTGATGCGTTTTTGTACCCGGTGCAGGTCCGGCCGCTCAATTCCTATGTCGCGCCAAATGCTCAGGGCGACACCGAAATCGACATGTACAAGTGCCCCAGCGACAAGACCAGCAAGCTGCCCATCATCGGCACGTCGCCGACCGCGCAGCCGGACGAAGAGCAATACTCCTCAATTCAAACGCGCGGCACGAGTTACTACCTCAACACCCGCTTCATGCAGGGCTACACCCGCAACTCGATC
>CAYXEY010000144.1:1954-10082 GCA_964464105.1 uncultured Planctomycetaceae bacterium | reverse complement strand
CTGGCCACGCTGCTCGGCGCGGTCGGCTTCGGCGTACACATCAGCTCGCCGACGCCTTGGGGCTCGCACTTTTTGACCAATACGCGCGTGCAATTGGTTGCCACCATCATTCCCCTTGCCGGCGTGGCCATGCTCCCGGTGGCCCATGCGGCAAGACGGTCTACCGAGTGGCTTCGCCGCAAGCGAAAGGACGAGGCCTTTGCTGCTCGCACTCAGCGCGGTCCGCGCGGATTCGTGGAAACCGCGATCGTTGCGACCCTGATGGTTTTCGGAATCCTCGCAGCCTGCAATCGCTGGATCATCGACGAAGAGACCAGTCACATCATCGTATTTGAAGGGTTGCCGCCCATTGCATGGGTGGTGAGCGCCTTTCTGCTCTCGCTCATCACCGCCGGCGCCGTCTTCTTTGCGACCTATGCACGCGAGGCCAAGGCCGGCTTTGTATTCCTTCTGCTGATGCTGATTGCCTGGGTCGCGCCCATCGTCGTCGAGTTCGGCTATGGCCAGTGGTTCCGCACCCGGCCGCCCAGCGATGAGCTGTCTCTCACGCCGCTGTTCGGATGCTCGCCGGTGGGTACATGGATTCTGACGATCGGGAAACTGGATGGCGCGGTCCTGCCCGGCATTGGCTTTCAGATTCTTGTAGCCGTATTCGCCTTGATGCTGGCGAAGCGCGCCAAACCCTGATTCCTCAGGGCGAACCTGGGCCGCCGGCCCGCTTCCAGCGGAGTTGTCCCCGCGCTTCGACCCGCGGCCCCGGACCCATGCGTCCGATGATCGACACCGATTCGATTCGCGCGGCCAGGGACGCCATCCGCCGCAGCATGGCGACCGGATCAAATCCCTCGGCAAATGTCGGCATGGCGGGCAGCGGGATCACCGCGATGCGCTTCTCGCCGCGACGCATATACACAATTTGAAACGCACCGCTGTTTCGACTTTGCTCGTATGCCTCGGAAACCGTGCGTGCCGGACGACTCGTCGCCGCGGACCGGCCCGCGGCTTCGGTAATGACATCGCCCGGCTCAAGCCGCCCGTCAGCCGGTGAACCGAGTTCCACTTCGACAACCTCGGCGCCGGTCCCATCGGCCGACTTCTTCAGCGTGACGCCCAAACGGCGGCGATCCTCCAGCCGACGATCCGCCCAGTCCTTCCAGTAAGTGGGATTGAGCATCTCCGGATGGGTGCGCGAAAGGTGACCATCCCAGCTTTGAATGAGCGTCGCCATTTTCTGACCATCGATTCGAAAGAAGTCCGTGATCGCTGACTTCGTGGCGATTGATTCAAACCACTTCTGTCGCGCACGGACCGCCGTCTCTGATCGGGCTTCGAAAATTCGCAGGGCCAGCGCCCTGGTCGTGGCCATGACCCATTGTCCATTGGTCGCATACCAGCAGGGCTGGACGGTTGCCATTGCTCCCAGGCCAAGCCGCTTCTCCAGCGGCTGGCCCCAATCGACCCAGTGCAAGGTCTGCGCGCCGACATTCTCCGATTTTACGGGGGCGGCCTCCTGGGTCGACGGTGTGCCGGCCAGGAGTTCGAGGAACGCGGTGATCAGCTCCATCGCGGTATCGACGCGCTGCGTCAGGCCCGCCGCATCGCGCGATTCGCAAATGATCGACACCGCGGGAATCACCGCGTCGCCGCGATTGCGTCCCGGTTTTATGTCCGCGATCCAGGCCACGCGTGGGCCCAGCGATTTTGCCAGCGATTTGCGATCTTCCTTTTTTGGCACGAAGGTCTGAAACAACACGGAAGGCAGGCTGACGGGTTGAGCTTCATCGGCGGCCATCCAGCGAAGAAAATCCGCCGGCGCATGCGATCGTGCCCAAATGAAGGCCGCGTCGCCGGGCAATTTCGCGAGTTCTTCAGGCGTCCAGGTGGCCGGCGTGCCCTCGCCGGGCCGGACATTGCCACGCAACTCGCATTCGATGCCCTCGCTGGTCACGCTGGCCGTGCAGAGCAGGCGACTGGCCCGTGGATCGTCGGCGATGGTGTTGTCGGTCCACGCGGTGTAAACGAGACAGGAGTATTCTTTAGGCGAATCAGCGCGCAATGCGGCGACGTCCGACCGACCGGCCAGGTTGGGTCCGGCACGATCGGCCATCAGGGCCGCCGATCGGTCCCACAATCCATCGGGATCGGCCGTCGGTCCGAAGAGCAGGACCCGTCCGCGCACGGCCAGGCCAAGTCCGCCGGGCAGCGTATATCGCTTGACGGGGCCGTCAGTCTTGTCTTCACGTGCCCGCCAGCGACGCAGCACGGTGCGCACGTCACCCTGTGGCGGCAATTCCGCGATGACGACGCCGACTTCCCACTTCGCAGGATCGACTGCAAGCAGCGCTGCCCGAACGCCGAGCAGTTCGTCGATCGCCTGGTCAGGCGACATCCCCAGGGAGCGCTCGGCATGCAATTGCCAGGGCTGCGTGGTCGCGGTCGTCGAGCTGAGCGCTTGCACGGCCTCCCAGATGCCGCGGGTGCGGAAAATCGCCCTTACCTGGGCGAGGTTGTGGAACTCCAGGAACAAACGCGTGTCGCCGGGGGCCCATTTGAGCCAATCGGCGCGTGCGGCGGTTGAAGGAGTCGGGTTCTCCTGCGCAATGGCCGGCGCATTGAATGCGCTCATGACCCCAAGCGCGGCAACGAATGCGACGCAAACCTGCGGCGAATGCGATAAACCAATTTGAGATTTGAGATTTGAGGCTGCGGGTGGGGGGCGTGTCATCCGTGAGTCGCCCTCGTCGATTCCATCAATTATCGAGACAAATCGAAAGATTCAGAATCACCGCATCGCATCAGAAGCGAATCAACTCGTCCTCGCCCTCGGGCTGGCCCGATTCGAAGCCGCTGGGGCCCATGATTTCGCCGAAGGTCGGCAGGAAGAAGTCGAGCAGCGACGGAGCCGTGGTGGTCACCTTGTCGCCGGCCGACGTCGATCGATCCATGACGCGCGTGGCGCCATTGGCGGCGTCGGTCGCGGCAATCTGGCAGAGCTGATTGAAGTCCTGCACGGCCTGGCGGGTTTCATTCAGGGCGCTGAGGGTCGGGGCGACCATGCCCTTCACCCCGGCCTGCTCGACCGTCACGCCGCGAACCGCGGTGGCGGGGGCCGGTGCCTCATCGCCGGGGCGAATCAGGATCGCGAAGAACAACATGGCCGCGACCGCGGGAACGGCGGTCATGGCGACTGACCGCAATTTTCGCCAGCGGCGATCACGGCGGGTCTCCACTTGCCTAAATGGAATCGTCTTGGCAGCGGCGCGCTCGGCGACCATGGCGGCCATCCGGGCGGTGAAGCCGGCATCGAGCTGTGGCTCGGGGCGATCGGAAGCGATCACGCCTCCGCAGGCCCGAACCATCTCGACTTCGCGCTGACAGACGGGGCATTGCAGCAAATGGGCATGCACCTCGGCGGTCAGACCGGCGGGCAATTCACGATCGATGTACGCATCGTGAAGCTGGCGGACATGACGACAGGTGACGCTCATGGATGACGGCTCCGAATCCCACTTTTTCAAACGCAAAGTCGACTCCCTTCGACCCACCAGCCGCGGATTCCACCGCGGTTTAACCAGCTTGTGCTCCGGCTCGTACAACTGACCAATCCTCGATCAACTCCCCGCTGAGCATGCGCTTCAATTGTGCGCGGGCCCGATGCAGGTGACTCTTCACCGTGGCCGCCGGTATCTCCAGCACTTCACCGATCTGCTGGCAAGACATCGACTCCCGGTAGAAAAGTAATACCGTCGCCCGCTGGGCAGGTGACAGTTGATCGACGGAATTCCAGATGATTTCCTTCAGGCGGCTGGCTTCGTCGCTGTTGACGACCGCATCGGCGATCGAATCGGGCGCATCCGTACCGGGCGCATCGCCCTGGGCAAAGGTCCCGAAATCGACATCGAGATCCTGACTCTTCTGCTTGCGCATCGAGTTCAGGCAGAGGCGATAGCCAATGGTGAACAGCCAGGTGCTGAATCGGAAATTGACGTCAAATGAATCGATGGCCTGAAACGCGCGAAGGAAGGCCTCCTGGCAGAGTTCCTCGGCATCGTGGTTGTTGCGGACCATGCGCCAGATGAAGGCGAAAAGGCGCTGCTGGTGCGTGGAGATGAGTTCGTGCGAACTCTGGGCGCAGCCTCGCTGCACCGCCGCGATGAGCTGTCGCTCACGCTCGGGAGACAGCCGCCCGTTTTCAGGGTCGATCTGGGTCATACGCCTTCCACTCCATTATATCGTGTGGCCAGGGGCCGGTTGCGATGAAAAGGCCCCATAAATTGCGGCACACCGGGCCAGCCCATACCATTTTCGGTCATGGCCAAGAGTCCCTCGCGTAAGTCCCAGACCCACACCACGCGAATTCAGAACAAGAAGGCGCGGTTTGATTATGAAATTCTGGAGACCGTGGAGGCCGGAATTGCGCTTAAAGGCAGTGAGGTCAAGAGTTTACGTTCGGGAGAGGCGTCGATGGGAGATGCCTACGCCAGAGTTGAGCGGGGCAAGGCGACCCTGCACAACTTTCAGATCGAGCCTTACAAGCAGGCCTCGGTGTTCAACCACGACCCCAAGCGGGTGAAGCTTCTGCTGCTGCATAAGCGCGAAATCAAGAAGCTCGAGCAGAAGGTAACGCTCAAGGGCCTGACCATCGTGCCGCTGACGGTGTACTTCAATGCGAAGGGGCTGGCCAAGGTGGAACTCGCCCTGGCCCGGGGCAAGAGCGTTTCAGACAAGCGTCAAACCATCCGCGAGCGCGAGACCAAGCGCGAGATTTCGCGCGTGCAGCGGCGGGGCGGTTTGTAACGCGGCAAGACAGGATCATATCTGATGATCGAACCGAAAGAAGACGAGGCCATGATCGTTATTCGTTTCCCAGATTCGGCTTCCGAGAAGCGCGCTCTGGGTTTTCTAGCGGGACGCTTCAACTTTACGACTCGCCCCAGCGGCGAGACGGTCGTATCCGAATTGGCATTGCCACTGCTCTTGGCCGAGGGAATCTCCTATAACGTTTAGAGCCGTTGATAGTACTTTACAAAATACCTGCCCGCCTAAATCGCACGACGTAAAGCACCGCCGCTACGGCGATCCAGACACCTCCGATGATTGCTGCAGCACGCACCTGCGGATCCATGTACGCCCCAACCAGCGCGGCCATTTCGCCGACCACAAACAGCATCGGCACGATCGGATACCCCGGCACCCGAACCGGTCGCACCGCGTCCGGTCGCTTGCGCCGCAGCACCATCAGCGCCGCGCCGGTCAGCACGAAAAATGACAAATCGATGAACATGATGCCGGTAAGAACGTGCGTGTCCACGCGCTCCGGGCCGACGGTCAGCAGAATGACCAGCGACAAGATTGAAATGAGCAGAATTGCCAGGGCCGGCGTGCCGAAGCGGCCGTCGAGGCGTGCGAAAGGCTTGAAGAACCGTCCGTCGCCGGCCATGCGGTACAGCAGTCGTGGGCCGGAGAGCAATTGGGAGTTGAGCACGCCGAATGCGGAGATCGCAACCGCGCCGGCGATCGCGCGGCGACCGAGGGAGGGATACGCCGCGGCCACCGCATCGGCCGCGACCGTCGAACTGCCCGCCACGCCGGTCGGTCCGAGCATTCGCAAATACGACCAGTTCGCCAGCAAATAGATCGCAATGACCACCAGCACGCCGCCAACAATGGCCCTCGGCAGGTTGCGCTGCGGGTCGCGTACTTCGCCTGAAATCCACAAGGCCTGCTGCCAGCCGCCAAAGGAGAACATCGCGGGCACGAGCGCTGCGAGGACCCCGGCGATGCCGCCGAGCGATGCCGACCCGCCAGCTTGTTGGACCACGCGTGTGCCGACATCTTCGCGTCCCATAGTGATGGCCAGCAGGGTGATGAGGATCAGCGCCAGCACTTTGGCATACACCGTAAGGTTCTGAATGCGCGCGCCCCAGACCGCGCCGACCACATTCGCAAGGGTGAGCACGACGATCAGCGCGACCGAGATGGCAAGAAGCGTCGGTGGGTCCCAATCGCTTCCGACGGCGATCGCAACGTTTCGGGCGCAGAACACGGCGATGATGCCGATGCAGCCCGCGAGCGAGGCCGTGGAATTGCAGAACACGAAGAGAAACGCGGAGAAGGGGCCATAGGAATCGCGCAGGATTTCGTATTGCGCTCCGCTGGCGTGATACATGCCGCCGAGTTCGGCGAAGGTCAGCGCGCCGCATAGCGCGATCGTTCCGGCGATGGCCCACGCAGTGAGCATGAGCGTCCCACTGCCGGCGAGTTGTGCAGTGCGAGAAGGCGTGAAGAATATCCCGACGCCCACGATCGCGCCGATGACGACGCATGTCGCGTCGCGGGCGCTCAGCACGCGTGCGGGTTGTGCGACTTCGACGTCAGCCTTGGCGTAATTGAGAATCACACCGGAGTTATACCTGTGAACACAAAGATACGAGCAGAGCCGGCATGTCCTCTCGCTGGTGCGAGATTCCCATCTCGCACCCAACTCTGTGCGAATCACTTCGCACTACAGCGGATTTTCAGACACTCGTGGGAATGGATTCCCCCGATTGTGCGTGCGAGAGAGGATTCTAGCACAAGCTTGTCACCCATCACCGCTCCGCAATCGGCACCATCTTCCGCAACTCAGGCCCGATGTACTCGCTCAGCGGCCGGATGATCCGGTTGTTCTCCTGCTGCTCCATGATGTGAGCGCACCAGCCGGTCACGCGGCTGCACACGAAGATGGGCGTGTACAGCTCGATGGGAATGCCCAGTTGGTAGTACGCATGGGCCGCGGGGTAGTCCGTGTTGGGATGGATGTTCTTGTCCTTGAGCATCAACTCCTGCAGCTTGTCGGCGATCTCGATCCAGTGTCCCTGACCGGTCATCTTGGAGAGCTGCACCGACCACTCGCGCAGGATGGCCGCCCGATGATCGCCGTTCTTATAGACCCGATGCCCGAAGCCCATGATGAGCTTCTTGTTGTCGGGATGGGCCTTGTTGTGCTCCTGCACGTCGCGGTACCACTTTTCGACGTTATCCGGCTTGCCGATGTCGAGGAACATCTTCATCGCGGCTTCATTCGCGCCGCCATGCAGCGGGCCCTTGAGTGCGCCGATCGCGCCGCTCACGGCCGAATGCATGTCCGACAGCGTAGATGCGATGGTGCGGGCGGTGAAGGTGGACGCGTTGAACTCGTGCTCTGCATACAGAATGAGCGTGCCATCGAGCACGCGGCCGTAGAAGTCCGGCAGATCCTTCTTGCCCAGCATCATGGCGAGCAGATTCGCGCCATGCGACTTGTTGGCATCGGGTGCGATGGCGGCGACACCGGTCGTCTTCTGCGCCCAAACGCCCAGCGAGAAGGCCATTTGCCCGAGCAGTCGCTCGCTTTTGCGCAAATTGGCCGCGCGGGAGTTGTCCTGGGCATCGGGGTCGTAGTGACCCAGCAGCGAGGCCACGCTGCGCAGCATGTCCATGGGCGGAATCGTGTTGGGCATGGCCGCGACCGCTGCGGTGACCTGTGGTGGCAGGTTCATCGCCGCGCGAACGCGCCCGCGGAAGTTGTTCAGCTCGGCCTTTTTGGGCAGCTCGCCATGCAGCAGCAAATACGCAACTTCGTCAAATGTCGCGTTCGCAGCCACATCGGCGATGTCATAGCCGCGATAGCGCAGTCCGCGCTGGGTCACTTCGCCGATCGCGCTCTGCCCGGCGATCATGCCTTCCAATCCCGCCTTGAATCCCGTCTCAGCCATGAGTCGATGCTCCGTCTTGAGTTGTGTTATTTCGTGCCGGTGGCGGCCTTGTCAATTGCGTTCAATCCGTCGTAGTCCAGCAGATCATACAGTTGCTTCCGGGTCTGCATGCGATCGATCCAGCCTCGCTGGTTCCCGTCGCGCTTGAGGTCAGAGAGCATTTTCTCGATCGCCCCAAACGCCACTCTTAAACAGGTTTGCGGATAGATCACCATGCGATAGCCCATTGCGGCCAGCGCTTGAAGATCGAGCAGGGGGGTCTTGCCGAACTCGGTCATGTTGGCCAGCAGGGGGGCCTTCACGCGCTTTGCGAACTCGGCCAGCTCTTCCTGACCGGTCATCGCTTCGGGAAAAATCGCGTCCGCTCCAGCATCCAAATATCGCTTGGCACG
>CAYXEY010000144.1:0-1944 GCA_964464105.1 uncultured Planctomycetaceae bacterium | reverse complement strand
AATCGGGATCGATACGCGCAGCGGCGGCGGCGCGGATTTTCTCCACCATGTCGGCCGCGCTGACCAGCTCCTTGCCGTCGAGGTGTCCGCACTTCTTAGGAAGGATCTGATCCTCCAGGTGAAGCCCGGATACGCCGGCCGCTTCGAACTCCTTCACGGTGCGCGCGGCGTTGATGGCCTCGCCGAAGCCGGTGTCTGCATCGACGATCACGGGCAGCGTGGTGGCGGCGACGATGGCCCGGGCATGCGCCACTGCTTCAGACATCGTTGTCATGCCGACGTCGGGCATGCCATAGACCGCGTTCGACATGCCTGCACCTGAGACATAGATGGCGTCGAAGCCGGCCTTTTCGATCGCCCGCGCGGCCAGCGCATTGAAGGCCCCGGGCATGGCGACCGTGGATTTGGCAATGAGCTCGCGAAGCCGGCGATTTCGTGAAATTGGCATGGCCGCATTATCAGGAATACCGCGTTTGGTGCCAACGAGGGGCCTCGCAGGGCTGATACTCAGGTCCGGCAGCCTTAATGTCCGATATCAGAACTAGTTGCAAAAGGCAGCGATTTCGCCGCATAAAGCGATGAAACAGGGCCGATTGCGGTGTGACTTGAACGCAACTGAACGGACCGCGAGCTGACGCGATTAATGTGACGGGCGATGGAAAGCTGCGACATTGCGGCTGATACGCCCAAACGCGAGTGGGGGGATGGACGGAGGTCTCGCCATGTCAGGACATGCGCCGGAGTTCCCCACGTTTGCCGGAAGAGTGCGCCGCTGGATCGAAGAAGGCTCGGACCTGGGCCTGTCGGCGGTGCTGCTGGGCCTGTCGGTGCTGACGTTTGCGTCCGCCCTGGCGGCTGCAGCGTTTATTTCGATTTAGTTTGATCGTCGATCAAGAACCCCGCCAGATTCTCTGAAGTAGTTTCGCAATCCATCGATGTGGCACCCTCGATTTTGACTATTGCCTTAACCTGCGCACACCTGCAAACTACGGCGCTATATGCCGTGCTGGGAACCCCCCAACTCCATATACCCGCCGCCGAAGACTGGCGAACCCCGATTGCACCGCGCGGCGCGACTCGGGGACGCGGCGGAAATCCGCGCCGCAATCGCAGCCGGTGAAAACTTCGAAACTGAATTTGACATCGCACTTGATCCGGGGGCACGGGAAAATCCTGCGACGGCCCTTATGGTTGCGGCCGGTTCAGGGGATGGCGCCACGGTCGACACAGTAAAGCTACTGCTGGAATTGGGTGCTGATCCAACACACCTGGCTGGTTCCCATTCCGCTGCGGGATTTGCGTGCATGGGGTTGGGCTGGAATTACAAGCCCGGGGGCGACGCCGAGCGCCTTCGCGTTCTTCTAGAAGCAGGCAGTCCGTTGCCGACCGACCCTGAGAAATCAAACGAACTGCTCTGTGCCGTGGCCGGCAGCGGTGATTCGGGGAGGCTGCAGGTATTGTTGCAACATGGTCTCAATGCCTGCGGATATTGGAACGCAGACAAAGCGAAAGAGAATGCAATTCGTTCGGCCGAATCCATGGCAAAATTCCACGCATCTCAGCCTGATCTCCTCGCAGGCATGCCCGAGGACTTTCGAGCCCGATTGAACGAAACGGTGCAAAAGAGCCGGGCCGAAATGTTCGAACAAACGGCATCCGGTCCCTGGAGTCACGAGATCCCCTTGTTCTGCGCCGCAGAGTCCGGCAATGTCGATTCCGTTCATGCGCTGCTGGCCGCCGGGGCCGATTCCCAGGTGCGCGACAATTCCAAACGTTCCGCTCTTTATTTCGCGAACTCAGGTGAGGTCGTGAAATTGCTAATTGAAGCCGGACTCCCACTTGAGGACGTAGACAAATACGGTTGGTCGCCTCTGAGGGAGGCCGTTAGCGATGGGGAGCGCGCCATGCATCGGATTAACGCGCTGTTGGAGGCCGGCGCAGACG
>CAYXEY010000143.1:0-10091 GCA_964464105.1 uncultured Planctomycetaceae bacterium | reverse complement strand
ACGCCGTTGGAATCGCAATCCTGCACGGTGCCCGATGCAAGTTCGCAATTGTCAATAATGAGATTGTTGTTGCAATCGGCCGCGCCGCCGGCGATGTCGTCCGCATCGGACACGCCATTGGCGTTGCAATCGCATGCGCCATTCGAGATCGTCAACGTGGCCGGCGTGGTGCTGAGCGAGCCGCAAACCCCGCTCACGAGACACAGATACGCACCGGTTCGATTCGCCGCGATCGACCCCATCACCAGGGCCGGCGTGGTCGTGCCGCTGATCCCGCCGCCATCGGTGAGGTTGACGTAGCCCGAGCCGCTGTTGAAGCGCCATTGATACGTGAGGCTCGCGCCGGTCGCCGCGACGCTCATCGTCACGGTCACACCGGGGCACGCGGTCTGCGAGATCGGGTGCGTCGAAATGACCGTCGGCTCACGGACACTCACCGCCGCGGCCGCGCTGTTCAACACGCCGCAGTCGTTGGTCACGATCACGTCGTAGACGCCCGCCGAGCCGGCGTTGACCTGCGCCAGGGGCAGCGCGGCATTGGTGGCACCGTTGATGTTCTCGCCATCCTTGCGCCACTGATAAGTCAGCGGCGGCGTGCCGGTTGCGGCGACTGAAAGCGACGCCGGTGTATTCAGACACGCAGCGACATCGATGGGCTGCACCAGGATCGTGGGCGGCAGTTTCACCGTCAGCACCGCGGCCTGGCTGGTCGCCGAGGTACATGAATTGGTGACCACGACCGTGTAAGTTCCTGAATTCGCGGCTACGGCCGATGGAATCGCGTAGGTCGATTCGGTCGCGCCGGCGATGTCCACACTGTTCCGCTTCCACTGATACGTCAGCGGTGCAGTACCCGAGGCCGTCACAGCCACCGCCGCGGCCTGTCCCTGGCAGACCGTCGAACCCGTGGGCTGCACCTCTATCGAAACGGGAATACGCACCTCGACCGTCGCGATATCGCTGGCCACGCTGTTACAGATGTTTGTCAATACAACGTCATATTGACCGGCATCGGCGGCTTCGGCGCTGGCGATGTTATAGGTTGGCGCGACCGCACCGGTGATCGGCTCTCCATTCCGCCGCCATTGATAGGTCGGCGTCGGCGTGCCGGTCGCCGTGACGGACAACACCACCGCCGAGCCGCGGCACACCGATTTGTTGACCGGCTGCTGCAATATGACCGGCGGCGTGCGGACGGTCAGCGCGGCCGCATCACTGGTGAACGCACCGCAGGGCGTGGTAACCACGACGTCATAGTTGCCTGCGTCATCAGCCGTCACTGGGGTGATCGTGAGCGTGGCGTCAGTGCGGCCGGGCATGTCGATGCCGAATTTCCGCCACTGATAAGTCGCGCTCGCCTGGTCGTTGGCATGGACCAGCACCGCGAATTCAGCCGACGCGCCGAGACACGCCGCCACGGGCTGCGGCGCGGTCGCGATTACCTTGCGGAAGTTCGCCGTCACGGTCTTGGCGACCTCGATGACGACGCTTGTCTGCAACTGTGCGGGCTGCGCGGGCAGGCTCGCCGTCGTCGGCATCACTGTCCAGTTGGTGAAGCAATACCCGGCGGCGGGCGTTGCCGTGATGGCGACCGATTCGCAGACCGCCCGCGTGCTGGCGCCCGAGGGCGTGACCGTGCCTCCCGCGGCGGGATCGGCCGCCACAATCAGCGTCACGGCCGGCTCGCAGGCATCGGGCAGTCCGTTGGCATTGCAGTCGGGATACCCGCCGACCAGTGCGCCGAGCAACATGCGGCCCAGTCCCGGCGCGGCCCCCGTGACGGTCTTCGCCGTCGTATCAACCACTGCGTTCGTATTGACCAGCACCTGCGACGTCGAGTCATACCAGAGCAGGATCAGCGACGACGGATTCGTGATGCCCAGCGTAGCCAGTTCGGCGGCGTCATACTGCACCTGCACGGTCGGCGTACCAGAGATGACGGCCGTCGTGGAAACGCGGAACCCCGATCCGATGAACGATGGCGGCACGGCAGACTGCGCGATGTCGGTAAACCCGCATCGCCCGGAGCCGATCGACGTCACGGTCGTCTCGCCGGTCACCGACACGAAAGGCAGCGTGACATTCACAGTCCTGGCAAGTCCGGTGGAAATCGACATTCCGCCGGTATTTGAGTTCACCCCGCCCGGCGTGTAGCCCGGCGCGGCCGCGACCCACTTGACCAGGTTTCGCAGAAACGTCTTATGGCCATCCTGATCGAGCAGTTGCCCGAAGATCGACGAGTCGCAAACCACGGCCAGCCGACCGCTCCCGGCGAATCCGCTGGATGCATCCAACAATCCCACAAACGCCCCGGCGCCGCTGGCCGGCGCGAAAATGACCTTCGTCTGATTGCTGGGCGTGAACAGTCCGTACCCCGCGTTGTTTCCCATTTGACCGACCGTGCCGTGCGGACCGGTGATGAGCGCGTGCGTTGCAACGGTGGGCGACAGTGCCGTGTTCAGATTGCCCGGCAGTTTGGACAGGCCGAAGGCCGCGAGGAATGAATCATCCGGTGTGTTGAAGACATCGGCATCGCCGATGAAGACCACGCGCCCCCCGCCGGCTACGAAGGTCGCGAGATCGGTTCGCTCCTGCGCCGTGTAAGTCGGAAACACGTCGAGCACCGGCAGCCAGACGATGTCCACGGTTGACGTAACAGTCGGTGAAAGCGAAGCGATCGAGACAATCTCATGGCCGTCGGCCACGAGCGCGAGCCGCGCCGCGGCGGAACTGGTTCCCAGCAGGCTGAGAAACTCGGCCTGCCGCCCGTCGCTGAGCACGCCGATGGTCGCGCCCCGCGCGGCGCCTCCGGCGGACAGGCCCAATAGACAGATGGCGACCATGGCGCGGCGCGATCGCGCTCCGATGAGGGAGTACCTGCTGTTCATACATAGAAAATCGACCGATGCGGCGCGAATCTGCCAAGGCGATTGGCCAAGAGGGCATGCATATTTGATCGACCCATTGATGTGCGTGTGCGTCCTATCAATACACACGTCTCCATCAATCCGGCAATCGCCGCCGAGCGACGCGCAATTTCATCGCCAGGCTCGGCTCACCCTACTCCTATCGAGGCTTTCAATGCCGACACCCCCGGCGAAGACTGCGCACGACAGGATTCGATTCGCACCAATTTCGCCGAGCGGCGCGAACCCAGCCCCCCCGTCCGCCGTTAATTTCAATGAATGCCCGCCGCCTTGACTGGTCCTACCGCCGTCGAACGCCTGCCGGCGCAGCTCTTCCTGGCCACCCTCATCTGTGTGGTCACGGCGATCCCCAGCTTCATGTGGGCCACGCGGGAATACGACACCCTGGGAATGGCGGCCGGCGTGGCCGCTTACATCGTTGCGTACATTCTCATCTGGAACCTGTGGCCGGACGGCCTGTTCCGCGGCAAGTACCACCTCATGTGGTCGGTCAGACTTGCCTATGGCACGCGCCTTTTCGTTTCAATGGTGTTTCCATTGGGCATGGGCCTTGACTTGATACCCGGTCTGACCAGTTGCAACATCATCCGAGAGATCCTGGGCCCCGGAAAGGGGTTCGATGAGACGCTGGCGATCACGCTGCTTCAAGGCGCCTTCCTGCACGTCGGAATCGCAGGCGTCACGCTACTCATGTACCCGTTCGTGAGAATGTCGAAGAAAAACGCGCCGCCGGAAGGGCTTTGCACGGTTTGCGGATACGACCTCCGCGCCAGCCCGGAGCGCTGCCCTGAATGTGGCACGCCGCGCGTGAAACCAATTCCGCTATTGACGTGATGAAGGTGCGACCAGAAGCGATGGAAAGATGTGAGCCACCGCTCTGTAAGCGGTTTGAACGTGAGAAATCGTGCCGCGCGTAATCACTGCCCACAGGGCAGTGACATACTCCCGCGTTGGAATTACTTCCCCGGCAGCCACTTCTTCCAGTTCTTCCCGTACTCGGCCACATTCTCCGCCGTTACGCGATCCAGTTCGGCCACATCGCGCGGGGTCGCCGGCGTCTTGTTGTTGTGCAGCTTCTCCATCAGCAGCTCCACGCTGCGATAACCCCAGTGATAGACCCGCTGGGCCAACAAGGTCTGCACCACGCCCTTCTCGACATACTTGAGCTGCGCCGGCAACGCGTCCACCGCGACGATCTTCACCTTGCCCGGCGTCCAATCCATCAATGCATCCGAAAACAGCGGCCAGCCGCCGACCATGGCCCATCCGGCGATCTCGGGATGCACCGTCTGCACCTCGCGCACCTTGGCGGCCGCATCCTGCGCGGTCTCCTTGTGATAATAGACATCCACCAATTTGATCGAAGCGTGCTTGGCCAGTTCCTCCTTCGCCCCGCGCACACGAGCCTGAAGGTTTGGCGCAGTCTGCGTGCCCGCGAGGATGGCGACTGACCCGCCGGCATCGCCCAGCTTGGCGATCATCTCCCGCGCAACGGCCCGTCCGCACTCGACGTCATCGACGCCGTGAAACACGAACCGCTTGCTGGCCGGGGCATCGGAATCGAAGGTCGCCACGGCGATGCCCTTGGCCACGGCCTTGTCGATCGCCGCCGTGGTCTTGGCCGCATCGGTGCAACTGATGGCCACGCCATCGACCCCGACCACCACGAGCTGCTCCAGCAGCTGGGCCTGCTTCTGGGCATCCTCGGCCGCCGGCGTGCGCCACAGGATCTCGATGTCGCAACCGAGCTTCGCGCCGAGTTCCTTCGCGGCATCCTCGGCCCCCACCTTGGCCGCCTGAAACACCGGATTGCTCTCGCTCTTGGCGATCAAGCCGATCTTGTACTTCGGGCGGGCCTTGGCCTGGGCGTTCGTCGAATGAACAACGGCAGCCAGTCCAATGACAGCCGCCGACAGCGCAAGCAAACTTCGTCGCATTTGAGAATCTCCTTAATTTCCTCGCGTGAGTGAAGGCTATTGTCGCGTGGACGCAGAGAATTGTGAAGTGCCGTTGAATTGGGTGCCACGGCGACGGCTACAACTTGGTCGCCGCGGCGACCGACGCCATGATTTACAGCGCAAACGTGAACAATCCAAGGAATATTATGCCGCTGACATGGCCCGCCGCTGGCTGACGCTGGCCGTCAGGCGATCCAGCACTACGGCGACGATGATGACCGCGCCCTTGATCATCAGCTCGTAATCGCTGCGAATATTCAGCACCACCATGCTGTTGTTGATCAACTGAATCACGATCGCACCGAGCAGCGCGCCCAGGGCCGTGCCGCGTCCGCCAGTCAGGCTCGCCCCGCCGACCACCGCCGCCGCGATGACATCCAGCTCATAGCCCGTGCCGGTCGACGAATCGGCCGCGCCGAAGACGCCGAGGGTAATCATCGCCGCGATGCCGCCGCACAATCCCGCCAGCGTGTAGACAAGCAGCTTGATGCGCCCGATGCGAATACCCGAGAAGCGGCTGGCGGTCTCGTTGCCGCCGATGGCGTAGGCCTCGCGCCCGGGCACGAGGTGCGACAGAAAGAAGTAGCCGGCAATCGTGACCAGCAGCACGATGAGGATGGGCATCAGCGTGAAATCGCCCAACCGCGCGGTGATGAAGCCGGGCATGAACGAATATTCGCCGATGGTGCGGCGAAAGGTTTCGCCCAATCCAGTCGGATAGTCGGTGATCGACTGCGCCTCGGTCGCCACGAAGGCCAGCCCGCGGAAAATAGACATCGTGCCCAAGGTGATGATGAAAGGATGCACCCGCAGCAGCACCACCATGGCCCCGTTGACCGCGCCGCAGCCGGCGCCCACCAGCATGGTGATGAGAATGCCCGCCGGAATGACCCAATAGGGCGACGCCCCCGCCTGCGCCCCGCCCGGCCCGAGCCAGCGCAGGAACAGCCCGCCGGTCACCGCGGCCAGGCAGTAAATAGACCCGATGGAAAGATCAATCCCGCCCGATATGATCAGGATGGTGGCCCCGACCGCCATGACCGCGATCCACGAGCTGTTCTTCAGCACGCTGTCGAGATTCGCCGGCTGCAGAAAGGTGTTAACCGTCTCCTCGCCGATTACGCGGCCATCGGCATCGCGCACCTTGTGCGTGACCGTGCCACCCTGCCAGGTCAGCAGCGACCCGAGCAGCAGGATGACGACCAGCAGGCCGGTCTCCTTGGCGAAGGCGATGCGGCGCAGGGCGTGAATGGGATTCATGTAAGGCCGCCGTCGATCAGGATCGTCTCCGCCCCATTCGCAATTGCGGGGCGCACGGCTCACACTGTATCACGACGAGCGGCACTTGCCCGCGCGGACGGTAAAGCCAGGCCGGTTCCGAAACGACACCGGCGTCCCATCACCACTTCTTCGCGAACTGATCGTGACAGGCGGTGCAGGTCTGATTGAGCGCGGTCATCTGGGCCTTGGCCTCGTCGGCCTTGCGCTTCTTCAGCAGCTTGGCCAGGTCGACGCACTGCGTCGACATCTTGTCGGCCAGCTCCTGATATTTGGGCGCCGGATTGTGATAGTGATTCACATTGGCCAGCTCGGCGAGGATCCACGCCGACGTTTCGCCCTGCTCCCATTCCTTGTCCTGGATCGCATCCTTGATGTCGCGAACCATGGCGTCCTGGCTTTCCATCACCCGCTCGACATCCTGCACCGGCTTGAACGCCTTGGCCGGCGGCAGGGCCGGTCCTGCCTTTGGATCCTCGGCGGACAGATAGCCGACGCTTCCGAGCAAACCGAAGGCCACGAACATTCCGAGCATTTGCCGATTTCGCGAGTTCATTACTTTCTCCTCTTCTCCATGTGATCGTCGGCCCCGACATCTCCGCACGTTGCCGATTCAGGCCGCATCAGTTTACAGGCTCGCCTCGACCTGGATTGCAACGGGCCGGCAACGTTTGACCGGTCCCAATCCCATCATTAGAACTGCCGGATCATGTGGGTCTGGATTCTCATCATCGCCGTAGGTTGTGCGATCGCTGTCGTGATCGCCGACGCCGTGCTCACCGGCCGCCGCCGACAGCGCGGATACCAGCATGCCCTCGACGCCTGGCGAACCAGTACACCCGCCGATCGCGCTGCCGTCATCGGACAATTGACCGGGGCGGCGGCGAACGGCATGCACAATGCGCAGGCCTGGTATTTGATGGGCTGTCATCATTTGGCAGAAGGAGACTATCGCCAGGCCGCCCGCGCATTCGGCATCGCACATCATTCCGATTATCGATTCACTTCGGCAGCCCTGCTGACCTTCGCCGCGCTCAAAGCCGCCAGCCCCGGCGGCGGCGATTGGATCACTTTGCTCGCCGCGACGTGGCACGAGGTCGGACGACCCGACCCGGTGCGCTCACCCGAGGACGCGCGCACACTGGCGTGCCTCGAATCGACCACACGCGATCCGCCGGTGCTATCGCCGCTCGGCCGACTGGCCTGGCTGGTGAGCGGGCCGGAGGGGCAAACGCGGATCGAAGAGATCCTGCGACAACCCGGCGACCCATTGACAGCTGATCTGGTAAAATACTGACCGCGTCGCCGATCACGGTTGGACGCGCTTTTGAATTGAGAAGTTCAAAAAAAAGGCGGGTCCGCCTCGCACTCGGACCCGCCCACACAACCGACCCATTTCTGGGCCTGGCACGTTTGAACCGAGCGGCGGGTTGACGTCATCTCGTCACCGCCCGGATTGTTTTTTGTCGAACCGGCCCTCCGGTGTCAGCTACTCACCACCGGTTCAGGTCTGGCCCCCGGGTGCCGCCCATTCGGGCGACAGCCGGAAGCGAGGACGCCAGACATAGGGCAACCCCCGTGCCAGCCGGCGGGATGATCCCGAAGCAATCCCGTCCGAATAAAATGTAAGTTGTTTTATTTCAATAGCTTAGACACTGAATCACACATGGAGCCCTGGTATTCGGTCACGCCAGGATATGCGGAATTGGGTAACCATCCCCAAAACTAACCCTCCCGATTGGGGAATTACCAGTCCCGGTCCGTTATTCGGACCCGACCGGGAAATCACGTGTGCCAAAAGGGGTCACGTAGGCCCGCGCCTCTAACGAGGCTGTCCTGACATCTACTCGATTGGGTTCCGCTCCATCGCCCTGCGTCCGCAAATTCTGCCTAGTTATTAGACATGCGTATTTCAGGACCGCCATACGATTCGAGCACACGTCCGCTATGCGATTTAACGTCGCCAACGCCTGACTTGGCCCCCGCGGTCGCCATACAATCGAAGGCAATCGCGGCATCCCGGCGAGCCGATTTTCTATTGCGGCGACGGGATCCATACCTGCACCGATTGATTTCCGGCGAGGGGGCTGATGCGGACAAATCACCGCGTAATATTGTCGCTTGTCTTGATGTCTGGCGTGGCCGCGGCCGCGGGAAGCGCCTGCCGGCTCGACGGTTATGGCATTCCGACGATTCCGCGCGAAGCCCCGGCCGTGCTGTCCACCACGCCGGCCCAGCCCACGCTGGAGCGGCGCTTCAACGTCGACCTTCGCGCTTATTTCGATGCCGACTCGATGATCTGGGAATTCGGCGACGGCAGCGTCACGGGCAATCTGCCGCGCGATCGCGGTCAAGCCGTCAGCCATACCTACGCCGCGAACGGGACATACACAGTCAAAGTGCATCTCTTCGGCAAGAAGAACCCGCTCGACCTGACCATCCCCAAGCTCGGCAGCGGCGAGTTGCCCGTGACCGTGCTGGGCCCTAATCAGTTGCCCACGGCGCGTATCGCCGTGCGCAGCGCCGCGAACTCTCCCCCCTACACACTGGAACTCGACGGCGGCACCAGCACCGATCCCGACGGCACGATCGCATCCTTCGCCTGGACTTTCGGCGATGGTGCAACCGGCACTGGCCCGGTCGTACAGCATACTTACCCGGCAGCCGGACTAAACCTCGTCACACTGACCGTCACCGACGATCGCGGCGGAATCGCAAGCACCTCGACCACAGTCACCGCCAACATTGCCCCAACGGCCGCTTTCACCAATCAGGCCGATCTCGACAACAATGGCCAATCCATCCCGCAGTCGTTCACCTTCGACGCATCCGGCAGCACCGACACCGACGGCCAGGTGACCACCTTCGCCTGGAACTTTGGCGACGGATCGGCCGACGAGACCGGCGCGGTCATTCAGCATGTGTTCCCGAATCCGGGCGAGTTCACCGTCACGCTCAAAGTCACCGACAATCTCGGCGGCACCGACGATCTCGTGCAGATTATCGATGCAACCGGAACCGACCCGTTCATTTCCGGGACCACGGAAGAGTTCGGCGTGGTCGACACCAGCGTGACTCTGACGCTCAACGGGTTCAATTTCACCGCCAACCCCACCATCAAGCTGACCAGCGCCACCCAACCGGACATCGTGGCCTCCGGCGTGAATCTGATTTCGGGAACGCGCATCGAAGCCACGTTCAGCCTCAACGGCGCGCCCCTGGGTCGCCGCAACATCGTGCTGACCGACACGGCCGCACGAACCGCGACGCTGCGGGACGGATTCAAGGTCGTGTCGGCCAACCGCGTGCGACTGACCACGTCGCTGGGCGACATCGTGCTGGAGCTGGATCCCGTGGCCGCGCCCGCCACGGTGGACAATTTCCTCCAGTATGTCACGGACAAGTTCTATGATGACATCGTATTTCATCGCACCGTGAACACGCCGAATCCGTTCGTGATTCAGGGCGGCGCGTTTGAGAGTCTCGGGGCCGGCGCCGACCCGCGGCTGCGCGAAAAATCAGGCGCACGCCCCGCCATTGCCAGCGAGGCCAATCGAGGTCTGTCCAACCTCCGCGGCACGATCGCCATGGCCCTGCGCGGGCAGGATGCCAACTCCGCGACGAACCAGTTCTTCATCAACGTGGCCGACAACACCAACCTCGACAACGGCCCGCCCCCGTTCACCGTGTTTGGAAGGGTCGTAGAGGGACTTGCCGTTGTCGATGCGATTGTGGCCGTCCCCGTCGCCACGGTGAACGTGGAGGCGTTCCAGAACGGCAATTTGACGACGACATCATTCACTGACGTGCCGGTGACGGATGTGACGATCGTCAAGACAGAACGAGAATAAGACGAAGTCGGAACGCGGAAGTCGGATCTCGGAACCCCTTATCATGTTCCGCATTCATGACTAAGCGTCCTAACTTA
>CAYXEY010000142.1:0-10130 GCA_964464105.1 uncultured Planctomycetaceae bacterium | reverse complement strand
TGCTGTCGCTCATGCCTGTGACAATTGTCGAAATTACAAAACTGGTGCACCTCGCAGCCCGGCGACGGGGGCACGCTTTCGAATGATCGCAGCCGTGGTAAATGGGCTGACCGCTTAGAACGGATTTCCGACCGCGCTCGGCGCCGTCGGAGGCAGGAAACTCGTGTGGTTGGTGCCGTTGAAGTGCAGATCGCCCGGCAGGGTTGAAGGCACGGTCGACACCGGGAACGTGCCGGAGTTGAATCCACCCGCCGCACCCGATCCACCGTTGCCATTGCCGCCGGTGCCGCCGCCGGGAAGTTGATTGGTGACGATGTTGATCGTCACCGTGCTGTCGGTGATGGTCACCGAATTGTCGACTGTGTTGGATTGGTCCCGTAGCGCCTTCAGCATCTTGAGGTCACAGCCACAGGCCGCGCAGACGAACGCAAGCGCCACGACAAGCTTCAACGAGTTTTTCAAAAACATGATCGGTTTCCCCTTCGTCGATTCAATCTGACACCGCCGGCATGAACGGCGATCATCCGCGACGCTGGGTCGCCGGGCAGCGCCTGTTTCATTCGCGGTTGCTGTCAATATTCTAACGAAGGGGCAGCGGCAATGGAATGAAACCACGCATCCAATCCGCGGGAATTCGGCGAATTCGTGACGTTTATGACGGCGCGAATAAAGGAATTCACGCACAGGCCGGCGAGATCGACTCGTCGCGCGGCGCCGTCGGGGCGGCCTTCGACAGCCCGTCGGTGAACGGAATGCGAATGGCAACGCCGTGCGGCTCCGCCGTCGTTTCCACCGCGTGACCGGTCTGCCGGAACGTCCGAAGCATGGCGCTGTTGTATCCGGCCGTGTATGCGGTGAACCCTTTGACGCCGTGGCTCTTGGCGAATTCGGTGAGCTTGCGCATCATCAACTTGCCGACGCCGCGACCCTGAAAGGCGTCATCCACCACCAGCCCCACCTCAGCGAAGCCGGTTCGCGGATTCAAGTTGTAGGTCGCCAGGCCGATGATTTTCTCGGCCTCGCCGACGCACAAGGTCGCGGCCAGGGTCATGTCGCGGGTGTAGTCCACGGTGCAGAACCGCTGCACGTTTTTGTGCGGCATGTACTTGATGATGCCGCAGAACCGCTTGTACACCGTTTCTTCGCTCAATCGATAAAACATCTCGTGCAGCCGCGACTCGTCGGTCAGCTTGATCGGACGAATCAGGATTTCGCGCCCGTCGGGCAGCGTGGAGGCACATTCCAATCGGCGCGGATACTGCGGCGCCTCCATCGGCGGCTCCAGCTGGTCGGCATAGATGAACTTCGCTCGCTTGGCCTCGGCCATCAGCCACGGCCGGAAACGGGGATGGGCGATCGAGATCAGCGCCATGGCCCGCTCGCGCACCGTCAGCCCGTGCAAGTTGACCGTGCCCCACTCCGTCACGACCCAGCGCACGTCGCCGCGCGTCGTCACCACGCCCGCGCCGCGCGAGAGCCGCGGAACGATGCGCGACACCGTGCCGGACTGCGCGGTGGACGGCAGCGCGATGATCGCCTTGCCGCCCTTGCTCCGGGCGGCGGCGCGAATGAAATCAACCTGCCCGCCGATGCCGCTGTAGAACCGATCGCCGATTGAATCGGAACAGACCTGTCCGGTCAGATCGATTTCCAGCCCTGTATTAATCGCCATCATGTTGTCGTGCTGGGCGACGATGAACGGGTCGTTGGTGTAATCGACCGGGTGTAATTCGATGGCCGGGTTTTCATGCACGAAGTCATAGAGTGCTTTCGTCCCCATGATGAACGAACTGATGACCTTGCCGGGATTGAGCGTTTTCTTCGTGCCGTTGATCACGCCGCGCTTCATCAAATGCATGACGCCGTCACTGATCAGCTCGCTGTGCACGCCCAGGTCGGCGTGATCGGAGAGACAGGCCAGGATCGCGTTTGGCAGACGGCCGATGCCGACTTGCAGAGTCGCGCCGTTGGGAACAAGGTCCGCGACTGCCTGTGCGATCGCACCGGTGGCGCCGTTGTGATCGGCTGGTTGGAGTTCGGGTATTTCATGCTCCGCCAGCACCAGCGCGTCAATCTGATCGACATGGATCCGCGCCGGGCTGGGCACGCGCGGCATGCGCGGGTTCACCTGCGCGATGATGATCTCCGCCACCTCAATCACCGCGGGCGCAAGGTCGATGTGCGTTCCGAAGCTGCAATAGCCCTGCTCATCGGGCGGCGTGACCGAGATCAACGCCACGTCGATCGGCAGCCGACCCGATCGAATGAGCGCCGGAATCTCCGATAGGAAGGCCGGCGTGTAATCGGCGCGACCCTCGCACACGGCCGCGCGAACATTGGGGCCGATGAACAGCGCGTTGTGTCGAAACGTGGACGCATACTCGGGGCGCACATAAGGCGCATCCCCAAGCGTCAGCATGTGAACAATCGCGTTGTCGCCGAGGCCGGCGCTGGGATCGAGCAGCCCGGGTATCAGACCCAGCGGCGTGGTTGAACCGTCCGAGAGGTAGATTCGCTTGCCGGGCTTGATCAGTTTGATTGCCGCCGACAGTGACATGCATTTGTCTTGATAACGCTGAGCCCAATCCCGATCCATCGCACTTGTTCCCGCCCGAATCATGGGCAAAAAAATGCCGCCGCTTGACGGGTACGTCCAGGTTTCCCGCCGGCGGCGGCTGGATGCGGCCTGCCGATCAGCCCGCCGATTTGCGCAGCCAGTCCTTCACTCGACCGGCTGGTTACGGCCCACCGCATTCCACATTCCACTCACCATCGAACGCTGATGCGATTATCCACACGGATAACCCCGGGGGCCGCCCACGCGAGCCGGGCCGCCTCCTCCTTCTCAGCCATCGATCTGACCGTGCCGGTCAATGTCACGGCCGAACCGCTCGCGCTGACCGCCACCGAGTCCGCGTCAAGCTGCGCGCCGCGCTTGAACGCCTCCTCGATCTTGTTCTTGAGCTGCACGCCCGACACCCGCGGCTTGACGGTGATCTCGTTCCGCACACCAACCACGCCGGTCAGATAGCGTACCGATTTCTCCGCGGCCACGCGCTGATACTGCCACTCCACTTCACCCTCCAGCAACACCCAGCCGGAGTTCACGGTGACCTTGATCTTCTCGTCGGGCACAGCAATGTTGGTCTTGAGCGCGTTGACGCAGGCGATCGCGAGATCCTGATCGTGTCGAACGCTGCTGCCCGGCAGCTTCACGTCCAGCTCATTGGCGATCGCCTGCACGCCGAACACCCGTTTCGTCGCTCGCTCAGCCGCATATTTCTCGGCAAACGAGGGAACGTGTCCGGTCAGGGTGACAATGCCGTCGCTCACGCTGACCCCGATGTGAGTCGCGTTCACGCTCGGCTCCCATTCCAGGGCATCCAGCACGGAGCGCTGTAACCTCATGTCTGTTTTGGATTCCTTTAACACGGTGGCGGTCATGGGACCACTCCTCTCCTGCGCGCTGCGACATTCTCATTTGCGGAAAATCTTGCAGCACCGCACTCGCTAGTTGTTCTTGCCCTTCACCGGAATCTGCCGCGGCTTAACCGGTTTGATCTTCCCGATCTTCACCGTCAGCAGTCCGTCGGTCTGCTCGGCCACGATCTTGTCCGGGTCAACGCCCTCGGGCATCTCGATGGAACGGTTGAACGAGCCGAAGCTCCTCTCCCGCATGAAGAAGCCCTCGCGTTTCTCCTCCTTCGTGTCTTCTTTCTGCCCGGAGATGGTCAATCTGTTTCCCGTCATGCTGACGTTGACATCCTTGGCCGTCATCCCGGGCACCTCGGCCTTGACGATGTACTCGCCTTCATTCTCCGTCACATCCAGCAACGGCATCCAGGCGTCCCGCTCCGGACGCAATAACTCGAACGGGTCGCGAACGGCCCGGTCGAACATCCGCTCCATTTCCTCGCGCCTGCGCGTCAGTGTGGGTAACTCCATTAACCCGAAGTCCCTCGGTTTGTTGCGTAACAGGTTCATGGCTGTCTCCTTTCTAATCTTGACTCCGGGGGCACGATCCGATGTGGCCTCCCGGATGAATTCCACCCGTGGTCTCACCCCTCGCCGGGCACATGTGCCGGCCACCCGCGATTCCCTCCATATCAATATTGGACCGCGAGTGGTGGGCGGACCATCAGGGCGATCCTGATAAGCGCCTTCGAGATTTCCCAAGTGCGCGCCGGGGCGGATCGCCCCGGCGAAATCGAACATGGTTGAGCCGCCATTGGCTTGTCCCGGCGCGCGGCGACTGCGACAATGGCGGTGTATCGCCCACTTCCAGCCGGACCGATTGAGGATGCCCGAATTGCCCAAACCAGCTCCGACGACCGGGCGGCTGTCGCAACGCGAGACGCCGCAGGACTCCGGCGTTGCGCCGTCCGGGCAGGCGGTATGGTCGCTCGCCATTCTTGAGAACGCGGCAGATGGTGTGCTCACCGTCGACGAACACGGCCTCGTTCAATGGATGAATGCCGCGGCCGAGGCAATCTTCGGATACGAGAGCCACGAGCTGATCGGCAAGAACGTCAAGCTGCTCATGCCGCCGACGGATCGCGACCGGCACGACGATTACATTGCTTCCTACCTGCGCACCGGCGAAAAGAAGATCATCGGGATTGGTCGCGAAGTCATCGGCGTTCGCAAGAATGGCACGCAATTCCCCATGTATCTGTCAGTCTGCGAGTCGACCGTGAACGGCGCCCGCATCTTCGGCGGCATCATCCGCGATCTGACCGCGCAAAAGGATGCCGAGGCCGAGCTTCGCCGGGAGCGCGATTTCACCCGAAGGCTGCTCGATACCGCCCAGGCCATTATCCTCGTGCTCGACACCCGCGGACGCATTGTACAGTTCAATCACCACATGGAGCGCGTGGCCGGGCGATCCCTCGAAGACGTCCGCGAGCGCGACTGGTTTGAGACATTTGTCCCGCAGACCGATCGCGCGCGGACGCGCTGGCTGTTCAAGCAGGCCGTCGCCGGCGGCGGCGCTCGTGGCGGTGTTTACCCTATTCTGGTGAACGGCGGAACGATACGACAGATCGAATGGTTCGAGAGCGTCCTCGAATACGGAGAAGGTCGCCGTGCCGGCTTGCTTTGCATCGGGCTGGATGTCACGGAGCGCATCGAAGCAGAGCGGGAACGATCCGCCTATGAGGAAAAGCTCCGCAGCCTGACCGAGGAGCTCATCACCAGCGAGGAGCGTGAGCGGCGCGAGCTGGCGGTCGAGCTGCACGACCAGATCGGTCAGATCCTCGCCTTGGCGAAAATCAAGCTCGGCATCCTGCGCGAGGCGGCCCCGACGCAACTGATTGCGTCCGTCACGGAGGTGCGGGGCCTCGTCGATCAGGCGGTGCGGTGCAGCCGATCGCTCACCATGGAACTGGGCGCCACCATTCTGCACGAGCTGGGGCTTGAGCCGGCCCTGGCTGCGCTGGCCGATGACATGCGCGATCGTCACGGAATCGAGTGCACCTATACAAAGCCGCCCGCGGCCGTGATGGTTCCCCAGCAAACCGCCATTGTTTTGTTTCGAGCCGCAAGAGAACTATTGATTAATGTTGTCAAACATGCCCGCGCGGAGCATGTGTCTATCCGGGCTGATGTAGTAGACAATACGCTTCGCATCCGCGTCACTGACGACGGCGCGGGCTTCACCGTTCCCAGGGAAGGGTTTCACGCCTCCAAAGACGGTGGATTCGGGCTGTTCAGTATTCAGGAGCGCCTCGCCCGCCTGGGCGGCTCCATGCTCGTTTCATCCAGGCCCGGCGGCGGTACGAACATCACGCTGGAGGCGCCGCTGTCACGCCCGTCAGACCAGGAGCCTGTGTCATGAGTCGCCGAATCGTGCTGGCCGACGATCATCAACTGGTCCGCGCCGGGTTGCGCAGCCTGCTCGACAAGGAGCCTGATCTGCAGGTCGTTGCCGAGGCCGCCAATGGGCGCGAAGCGGTCAAGCTGGTGACTCAGCACGAACCGGACCTCGCCATTCTCGACATCGGCATGCCCAACTTGAATGGCATCGAGGCCACGCGGCAGATTCGTGCGGCCGTGCCCCAAACAAAGGTCATCGCCCTCTCCATGCACGCCGGCGCCCAGTTCGTCAGTGGCATGTTCGAGGCCGGCGCTTCGGCCTACCTGCTTAAGGATTCTGCTTACGAGGAATTACTCGAGGCGGTCCACGCCGTGCTCGTCGGACGCATCTACCTGAGTCGCGACATCACCGGCGTCGTTGTGCAGGATTACGTGCGCCGCGCCGCGGCTGCACCGATGGTCGCCGAGACCAGCCTGACGCCGCGCGAACGCGAGATCGCCCAGTTGCTGGCCGAAGGCCGCAGCACCAAAGAGATCGCAGCTCAGCTCTTCGTCAGCGTGAAGACGATTGAGACTCACCGGCAGCACATCATGGACAAGCTCAAGATCAACAGCATTGCCGAGCTGACCAAGTATGCCATCCGCGAGGGCCTGACCGAACTCGACAGTTGACGCCTGTTCATAGCGCCATTCGGGTTACAGCAAGTCATCGGTCGCAATCGCCCGCACGATGTCGGTCTGCGCGATGATGCCGACCAGCGATCCCTCCTCAACCACCGGAAGGGCGTGAATGCGATGGCCGGTCATGCGCAGCGCCGCAGCCTGAACCGTGGCCGCGGGGTCGATGGTGTGGACGGCGGTCTGCATGACCCGCTCTGCGGTGTCGGGCGTTTCAAACTCGGGCAGCTTTCCTTCGGCCTGAGCCTTCATGTCCTGCACGCACGACCAGCCGAGCAGGCGCCGCACATCTCGATCAGAGATGATGCCCTTGAGCGCACTGCCCTCCACGACCGGTAGATGCCGGACGCGATGACGGCGGAAGAGGCTGATGGCATCGGCCAGCGGTGCATCGGGCGCGATGCTGATCACCGGCGACCGCATAACCTTGCCGACCGGCCTGTGCAGGAAGGCATCGATCTTGTTTCCCGGCACCGTCAACGCGCATGTCCAGCCGATCAGGTCGGACTCCGTCAGGATGCCCACGACGCGATGCTCACGCATGATGGGCAAAGCCCCAATCTTGAGGGCCACCAGTAGCGTCGCGGCTTCCGCCACACCTGCATCGTCATCCAGTCCGGCCAGCGATCGCGCCATGATCTGACTCACGCGGGTGGGGCCAACCACCATGCCTCCTTGATCTGCCGCCGTCTTGCGCTCCACCTCGAGCATCCATCCGGTGGAGATCAGGATGTCGCGATCGGAGAGCATGCCGGCGAGCCGGCCGTCCACGGTCACGACCAGGTGATGGACGTTGTGCGACTCCATCAGGTTGATGGCCCGGTCGATTGAATCGCGCGGCGTGACAGTGAGCACATGGCTGGTGCAGTAATTGGAGACGTTCATGGCGGTTCCTTTCTCCCTGACCGATCGCGACTCCGGTCAAGGTCCGTGCGGTCATGCCGTGGCGGGTCCATCCGATATCGCCGTTGACGCAATAGCCTCGCCAACCCTCTGACCCCGGCCCGTCGATTTCTCACCCAGCAACCTCGATGGCCGCGGTACGCGGATTCGCAAATCGCGCGTGCCCCGTTCGAAGTAGCCCATTGCCTCGTCCAGGTCATCAGTCAGATGAATGAAATTGAGGTCCGCGGCGTCGATCGTGCCCAATGCGATCATCCGCTCGCCGAGCGCATCGAGAATCGGCCGCCAGTAGGACTTGCCCATCAGGACAATTTCAAAGTCGTCGATTTTTCGGGTTTGAACGAGGGTCAGCGCTTCAAACAACTCATCGCAGGTGCCGAAGCCGCCCGGCATGACCAGGAAGCCGTGCGAATACTTGACCAGCATCACCTTTCGCACGAAGAAATAGCGAAACGTCACGATCCGGTCGAGATAGGGATTGGGCGCCTGCTCCATGGGCAATTCGATGTTGCAGCCAATGGACGTACCACCGGCTTCACGTGCCCCGCGATTGGCGGCCTCCATGATGCCCGGCCCGCCGCCGGTCATGACCGTCAGGCCGAGGCGCGCGAGCCGTGCCCCCATTTGCCTTGCGATGGCATAGTATTCGTGAGACTCGTCGAATCGCGCCGAACCGAACACGGTGACGCACGGCCCGACGAAGTGCAGCGCCCGGAAGCCCCGCATGAACTCCCGCATGATCCGCAGGAGCCGCATCAACTCTTCAAGGCGGCGTCGCGGCCCCTGGAGGAGCCGTGCGTCATCCAGCCGCGCAGCTGCTTTCGACAGCCATTGTCCGAGGGCCGATTCCCGGGCGGACTTCCGCCGCCGGTGTTCGACCTTTCGCCGATGCGTTTCGGTGTTCCCGGACGTGTTCCAATCACATGGACAGTGAGCAGCCATACCACTTAATCATGGTCCGCTCTGTGTCCCTGCACTATCGGGTGAATCCTGATTGTCTGATTCGCGATGCCTGAGGTGAATTTGCAGTACCCCTGACGCAAAACCACGGGCGCTCGCGCTTCGAAGCCGCCAAAGTACCGGACTCAGTCGCTCTTTCTCGATGCAGCTGATGCGGCCCAGGCGAATTCGCCGGTTGTCACGCTCCAGTCCTCGCCGAAGAAACCGGCCATGCGAATCCCCTGCTCTCCGACGCTGAGACATTCGGGGCCGATCACGATGACATCCGGCAGGGCGACGCCCGACGTGAAGATGGGGATGCGATCGGTCAGACGCATGCCGCGAATGCCGGTGCCGCCGATGACCGCGACGCATGCGATGTCGCTATCGGGCCTCGGCCGCAGAAATAGACAGGCCAGGTCATCGCCTTCAACATCGCGCTCGCCGATCTTCACGCGGGATCGATCCACGCCCACGGGGCTGTCGGCAAGCAGTTTCGACCATGCGCCATTGGTCTCGGCATTGCCGTACAGCACCACGCCGCGGTCTTTTTCGCGCACCGAATCAAACTCGGTGTCGGATAGCACGTCTACGGCGCCATTAGCGCGATATTGCCACATTTCCGCGTCGTATCGCGCCTTGGCCATCGCCCAGGCATTCTCTTCCTGGTTGCCCTTCGTCCCATACACCAGCATGAAGCGTTGATTCATCGCGAGCTTGAATGGGCCGCTGCGATGCGGGCTTTTGAGCGCGGGCGGCGCGGCTTGCACCACGCGCCATTTCGCCGGTGCGTCCTGACTGGGCGTCGTAGTTGGCATCGACGTTGGTGATGGATCGTCGCACCGCAGATGAAGCAATCGGGTCTCCTTCGGAAATGAAATACCCTCAATTTCACATCGGTCGATATCAATGCTGATCGGCTTGTCGCCATCGGCGTGCCCCACGCTCAGAGTCAGCCGCCGCACGTTGCTGGTCTCTCCGACAAAACGCCGTCCGCCCGGATTCCATCGCAGTCGAACGCCGCTGGGCCGCAGGGCCTGCATCTGCGATTCGATCGTCACCCAGCGAAACCTCGATGACACCCCCGGATTCACGGTGATGAAGTTCACGTCGCGCACTTCGGCATCAGGTGCAAGGCGATGGCGGGCGAAAAAGTCGAACATCGGCGGCCAGTCCACGCAGCCCGCGCCGCCCTCGTCGTCATCATCCCACCAGTGGCCCGCGCCGGGCTGCTCGTATTTGACGATATCACCGTGGAACTTCTTCAGTTCGTCGAACATCGTTCTCGCCTGGGTCACCGGCACATTGTCATCGGCGTCGCCGTGCAAAACATAGACCCCTTGAGTGGAGTAGTTGTGGGCCATGCTGAGTGTGTCGCTCGATGAACCAGCCCGGCGGAGCATGCCTTGCACGCCGCTGTCAACGAATTTCGCGCCGCCGCCATAGGACGCGAATCCCTCCCACCCGGCGCTTGGGCCGATCGCCGCGAATCGATCGGGAAAAATCGCGCCGATTGACCACGTGCCGTGTCCACCCATCGAGTGACCGGTCAGATAGACGCGTGTCGGATCGATGTCGAGTGTTCGCTGGGCAATGTTCAACACCTCCATCGCATCCACGCGCCCCCAATCTTCCCAGTCGAACCCAAACGGCCGTCGATTGGTTGGACACACAATGTGGCACCACGATTTCGCCGCGTAGGCGTCGGCCTGGCTCATGGCCTCGACGCTGGCCCCGTGCAGCGAAAAGACAAGGGCGGGCTTTCCGTCGGGGCGATTGCCAGGTTGTTGCGGCTG
>CAYXEY010000141.1:7099-10184 GCA_964464105.1 uncultured Planctomycetaceae bacterium | reverse complement strand
CCGGCTGGAGGCCCGGCTGAATGAAGTAGCCGGCAGTCGATATGACCGCGTGATCGAGGCCCTCGAGGCCGATCACATGACCCACGACCTCTGGTCGGTCGGACGCAAGGGCCGGGCCATGACCTGGTATCGCTGCTACCGCCGCAACGGCGAGGACGTGACCCAGGTCTACAGCGACCCGGACAACCCCTCCCGGGAAATGCGCCGCATCATCCCGGATGCCGCGAAGCACTATGCCATCATTCGCGTGCCCACGCGCTGGCTGGTCGACAACCTGCCGCGGGCCTGGGTCGCGGCGCAGTCCGAGGGCCACATTCAGTTTCTCACCAGCTACTGGAAGCAGCTCGAGCAGCGGACCGGCGTCGATATCGGCAAGAGTCTTTTCGACCACCTCGGCGAGAATATCGTCATTTTCGATTACCCGCCCCATCCGCTAGAAGTGCCGTTCGCGCTGACTATCGCGATCGAGATTGATGATCGCAAGGCGGTCTCCGAGGCGATTGACACGCTGCTTTCGACCTGGGGTCAGTATCTCGATCAGCGCGCCGACCGGCGCGGCACGACGCTCGTGCGGCTCTACGTCAAGCGCGATCCCGATGGCGTGTGGTTTCTGCAGGCCGGCATCCTCGGCCCGGCATTGAAGGTGACCGAGAAATTCGTGGTGATCAGCTGGTCCCCGCCGGCGCTCCGCGAGGCGTTAAAGTTCATCGAGCCGGATGCGAAGAAGTAAGTGTGTGGCTCATTCATCGCGCAGCGATGGATGGGGTCACGATGATGATGATGGTAAACGAAGCGTGAAGTCCTTCGCAGGTGTTGTTGAACCATGGCGAAGCGAATCCGATGGACAAAGTGGGCATTTCTGCTGCTTACAGTGACGTTCTTGTTTCTGTGGGGGCTGAGCCTGCTGGTGTACGCGTTCCATTTGAGCGGACAATGGCGAGTCAGAATGGACTACGGAGTCTTGCAGAGCTCCTGCTATTTTGGCCCGGACCACTTAACCCAGGACCTCATGCTCAGGTCTTTTGTGAAGGCTCCATCCTCGCGTGGATGGCCCACGGGCTGGGGGTACCAATCTAAGTTTCCAAACAGGCTGACTTGGAAAGACTGGTATCCCCGTTATTACACATGGACCGTTCCCAACCCTCCCGGAGTTTGGCTGCTTTATGTGCACATTCCGTTTTGGGTATTCGTGATGCTCACCGGAGTTCCCGCGGCTTATCTGTTTCGCAGGGGTCGCAAGTACCGACTGCCGGGTTGTTGCGGTGGATGCGGTTATGACCTATTTGGGAACACGACAGGCAAATGCCCCGAGTGCGGAGAGAAAATTAACCAGGCGGGAATTGAATAATCAGCGGCATTCATTCACCAGTCCAGCCATGGTGTTTCTATGCCGCGGTGCGCTTCGCGCCCTTTTCGTCGAGCTTCTTGCGAACGCCCTCCAGCGCGGTCTCGCGCTGCTTGCTGTCCGGAAGCGACTCGATGCGGGCCTTGAGTTCCTGATCGAGATCCTTCACCGGCTTGAGTGCTTTCTCATACTCCTGCTCCAGCCGGAACATCCACGGCCCCTGGCTCACTTCGGCGCCTTCGCGGTAGGACATTTGCCGCATGATGCGGTTCTCGACGATGTTCTTCCGCCAGGCGTCGGTCTTGATCGCCTTGGCCCGATCCTGCATGTCCTTCAGGATTGAATTGGCCGAGGCGGTCTGCGATTCATTTAGTTTGTAGAAATCGATGGCTCGCTTGACGTACTCTTCCCACTCGCGATCGATGTTGATCTGGAACTCGATCCAGCGCTCGACGTTCTGCCGCGCCCGCCGGTGCTCTGCGGTTTCGGTAGGGTCCTCCGGCTGGGTGGTGGTCTCGCTGTTCCCGTCGCGATCGGCAGGGTCGAAAAAGGGATTGCCGAAGTCGCTGTGCTTTCCCTCCTCCCACTTTTTCATTCGATTCTCAAGTATGCCGAATCCCGCGGTGACGCCGGCCATGTCGCCGGTGAATTTCATCCGCTGGCTGACGGTCATGCGCTTGCTGACCTCGCCGGCCGTGCGCTTGAAGAAGCTCTTGATCTCCGGCAGGATCGGCTTCATCGACATGGCAAACGCGGTCTGCTGCTCCTTGGGGATGCGACCATCGTTTTCGACCATGGTGGCGACCATGTTCTCAATGACGTCGCGGCCTTCCTTCTGGGTGCGCTGGGCGACGCGCATCAGCTCCTGCGCAAGAATGGGGCGAATCTCGTCGGCCTGAGTGTCGTCGAGGCTGTAGCGGTCTTTCATCGCCCGCACGAACTGCTTGCTCATGGCGTTGGCCAGTTCCGGCGTGAAGCGGATGCCGAACTCGGTCGCCTTCATCTCCACCGGCGGTTCCTTGGTTTTGGTCGATTCGGACGATTCTTCAGTCGCGGCCGGTTCGTCCGTTGGCGGCGGGTCGGCATCGGATGAGGCCGGCTGGGCCAGGGCGAAGGAGCCACCGGCGATGACGATGGCGAGCGAAAGCGGCCAGGTGCGGATGCGTCGAGTATCGATCATGGAAGGAATGCCTCTTTTCAATCGTGGAACGGGGAAGTCGGAACCCGGAACATTGAGTGACGGGGATATCCAGAACCTTCCCATGGAAATTAACGGCACCGGCAATCGGGCCTCACCCAAATAACCGCCCTTAGTCGTTCTGGTCAGAAGGGGGACGCGACAAACCCGTTCCGCGTTCCGACTTCCGCGGTCGTCGTTCCTCGGGGACGCTACTGCACGATTCCCTTGGTAAACCGCATGAACGCCGTTTCCAGGTTGACCGGCTCCTCTTTGATCTCCCGCAGGGGGATGTTGGCATCCAGCAAAGCCCGGGCCAGGGGCGAAAAATCGTGGGTCTCACGGTCCAGGACCACCAGCAGGTGACCATCGACCGGTTCGACGGTCTGGACGTGCTCCACCCGGCCGAGCACGTCCTTGGCCTTGTCACCCTGGGCGGCGACCCGCACTTCGACGCGGGTACCAGTCCGGCTGCGCCGGGTAATCACGTCGATCGATCCGTGAAAAAGCAGTTCGACCCGTTCGATGATCCGCTCTCAATGGAGTGGGTCTACGTGCTGGTA
>CAYXEY010000141.1:0-7089 GCA_964464105.1 uncultured Planctomycetaceae bacterium | reverse complement strand
CGTCCGGGTGCGCCGGGTAATCTCGTCAATCGATCCGTGGAAGAGCAGTTCGCCCCGCTCAATGATGCCGACCGTGGTACACAGCTCGGCCAATTCGGGCAGGATGTGCGAACTGATGATGATGGTCTTGCCGATGCGGCGCAGCTCCTTGAGCAGCTCGCGCATTTCGATTCGTGCGCGGGGGTCGAGACCGCTATTGGGCTCGTCGAGCAGCAGCACCTTCGGGTCGTGCAACAGGACGCGGGCCACGCTGAGACGCTGCTGCATGCCGCGCGACAGACTGTCCACCAGCGAATCGCGCTTGTAAGTGAGATCGGTCAATTCGAGCACGTCGCCCACGACGCGCTTGCGCTGATCGCCGCTGAGGTTGTAGGCCGCGGCGAAGAACTCCAGGTACTCCTGCACGACCATGTCTTCATAGGCGCCGAAGAAGTCGGGCACATAGCCGATGAGCGGACGGATGAGCCGCGATTCGTAGCCGACGGTGTGTCCGCAGATCTTGGCCTCGCCCCAGGTGGGCTGCAGCAGGGTGGCGAGGATTTTGATCGTGGTCGTTTTACCTGCGCCGTTGGGGCCGATGTAGCCGAAGCACTCGCCTTCCTCGATGTTGAGGTGCAGGCCGTTGAGCGCCACGAGCTTGCCGTAACGCTTGGTCAGGTTGATGGTCTGAATGATCACAGCATCTCGCCCATCGTTGGCAGCCGCCTCGAACTACTGCTAGCGCCGCTCCACCGGAATCACGATCCGATACATTGTATACGACTTGGTCGGTTGCAGCGCGGTCCGGTCAACCTCCAGAGTCGCCGCGGCAGGCTGGTCGGCATATCCAAGTAATACCGCGGTCTGGCTGGTCAATTCGTGTGAGCAATCCAGGCTGCGCCCCATGGAGCGCGTGACGGCCAGGGTCATGTTCTGGGCGTCGTTCCAATCGCCGATGAGATTGAAGACCGAGAGCAAAAGCACCGCGGCATGTTCCTGGTCGGGCTTGAGTTTGGCATTCGTCTGGGTGCCGCTGAGCGCTTCGGTCAGCGTCGGCAAGACCGTGTTACGCCACTGTTTGACGAATGATGGAAGAAAGCGTGAAGGCTTGCGCTTCAGGGCCGCGCCGGGGTTTGCCGGATCGGGCGGCTCGAAGAACATCATGGTTCGCAAAGTCGCGGCATCCAGCCGCGAGCCTGCTGCAATCGATCCCAGTTCGTGGCAATAAACCTGCCCCGACGGATCGATGTTGCTGGTCTGCGTCGGGGTGTCGTTGCGGGTTTCCAGAAGGTAGCAATCGCGCAAATCGACGCCGAGGTTGTTTGTGATATAGCTTGCATCGTCGAGGTCCAGTTGCACCTTGTCATTGGGATCGGCGTGGGTGATCAGCTTGCCCTCAACGGTACCGCCGACCGATCCATGCCAGACGCCAAAGAACTCTTTCAGGGTTGCACGAAGCGGCACGCCTTCGATCCTTCCGCCATCAGCGGTCAGCCGATATTCCTCCGGCGCGACGAAACTGGTGGAAATCGCGTCCATCGACTGAATGTCAGGCATGGGCGTGATGAGCGTGGGCGGGGCATCGCGATCGGTGCCGGTGGACTCGACCGGCAGCGTGAGATTGAGCCGCGTGTGTTTCGGAGATTTCACGCCGAGCAAACACGAGCCGCGCGCGGCGTCGATGCCGGCGGACATATCAATGACGCTCGTCTGCATCAGCCGGGTGTTGAATCCGCGAAGTCCCCACACGGTGAACGTGCCGATGATGCTGGCAATGACGGCGAGGCAGGCGAAGGCCGTCCAGGCATGCTGGGCCCAACCGCGCCGTCGCAGCCACCAGTAGCTTCCAAATGTCGCGCCCAATCCGTAGATAATCGCAAACAGCATGGAGATGGCGAGGAAGCCCACGCTGAGGGCGCCAAAATCGATGGTGCGGCGGAGCGACACGTTGAACAGATCGCTGGGCCGCTGAAAGGCCACGTGCTCCGACGGCGGGCGCTCCAGCGGCAATGCGAGAAAGTTCTGCGCGACCAGCAGCCGGCAGGTTCGAATAAACGGATCCTCCTTGGCTTCCTTCTCGAACTTGACCGCATCCGGGTCGGTCTCGGCGGCGAGCTGCGTGGGCGGCGGGAGCAACTGTTGCAGCGAAGCGCCGACAAACGTGATCTGGCCGCGTCCGACGATTCCGCGGTGGGCGATCTGCGGATTGGCGCATTCGCGGGGAATCGGCACGGCGCCAGGAAGGGGAGTCATGGTGCAGCGCGTGATCGGATTCTTAAGGTAGCGGCGTTCTAGCTTGAGCTGAGTGGCGATCTCTTCGCCGACCAGGGATTGAAACTCGAGCGCCTGCGTCGTCATAGTCGAGCCGCTCAGCGTGACCGGCAGGATCTCGGCGAGCGGGCATTTTGCAATGGCCTGCCAGGTTCGACCGCAGGTAAGCAGCAATCGCCCGCCATTCTTCACCCACTCGACGAGCATCTCTAATTGCTGCGGCGTGGTGGTGCTGGGATCGGCATCGTCCCAGATGATGGCATCGACGCCGGCCAGCCCTTGCCAGCGCGTCGGCAGTTCTGCGGGCGTCAGTCCGCGCACGATTCGGCGATGCCGGCTTTCGTTTGGGAGGCCGATGCGGGCTGTATCGATCCAGGCGGCGTGGGCGCTCTTGCGCGGCGAGGTGAGATCAGCCACGACAAACACTTCGGGCGATTCCACCATGATGGGCTCGGACTGCAGATGGACCTGCTCCTGTCCGGCGCCGTCAAGAATCTTGATGGGCTTGCCCTCGTGATCAACCAGTGTCACGGTGATGAGGTCACCCGAAGACAGACTGTGGGGCATGAAATAGACGAACAGTCGGCGCGGGTCGCCGTTGGGATTCAAGGGCGCGGGCGTCGCGGAAGTGACGATGTCACCATCGCGATCACGCTGATCGAGGCGCAGCTCGGCATCGAGCGGGGCTGTGCCGTTGTAACGGAGTTCGACTTCGACGAATGTCCACGCGCCGGGGCGGATCATTTGGCCCGCGCCGGGAAACAACCCCGTGCGGATGATGCGGCCGGTGACCTGCGCGGCGAGCGGCACGGCCGTCAGGCAGACGGCGATGGCCGCGATCAGACATCCGCCTCGCCGAATCATGCCGGTTTGCTCCCACGATCCTCGACGATTGTCGTCAGGGTTTTTCACCGCACGTGCACACCATCTTGCCGCAGCCGGGGCAGCCTTCGGAGTACTTCCGCATGGCGCTGGTCAGGTCGATGCCCTCGACGTTGGCCAGCGTGACCAGCCACGCCAGCACGTCGGAGAATTCGCCCTCTTTCTCCTCGCGGCTGCCTTCGCGGATGGCGGTGGCCAGTTCGCCGACCTCCTCCATGAACCAGAGAAACGTCCCCTCGGGGCCGCGCTTGCGGTCCTTGGCGGAGTACATACGTTCAATGAGGCCCTGAAGGTCGGCAAGGGTCATGCGATTCCCGTTCGGTTTGGAAGGCTGGGCTGGATCAATGCGGGCATCTTAACGCGGGCCTCGGGCCGCGCGAACCGGCATCGGACAGGAGACGTCTTAAGCGATAAAGTGTTAAAGAATCGGCGTGATGCCGTGTTCCACAAGCCACTGGGCGATCCAGCCCCGGCTGTCGGACTTCTCGGCGGCCGACTTAAGTACGGCAATGGTCGAGGGGAAATCGCGCCCGGTCGCGTCATACACCTGTCGGAATAGCTCCAGTCCGCCCTGATAGCGGATGCTGGCCAGCACCATCGCATTGTTGGTTTCTAATTTTTCAAAGCGACTGAATCGGGCCGGCTCGTGAAGCTGGGGCTTGATGACGTCGTTGAAGTTTAATCGCGCGGCGGCGAACACGGTCTCCCGCGCCACCAGTTTGGCCTCGCGATCGATCGACTGGCTGTAGAGGGCCTCCAGTTCCTGATGCAGCGATTCCATGGCGGCGTCCACCAGTACGTGGTCGCTGAATCGATTCTTGCCCGCGATGGCGATCGGCGAGTCGGCCCCGAACTCGTCGATGAGAAACTGCTCCGCGGCGGTGCGCCCGATGAAAGTGGCCACGCTCTCGTTAAAGTCGGAGTCGTCTCGCTTGTATACGGTCTTGTGCAGGAGTTCGTGGAAAATCACTTCGGCCAGTGCGGCTTCATCACGACTGAGGTCGGATGAGCGAATCGGATCAGACAGCATTCCCAGGGTGCTGAAGCCTTCGACCACGGCGAGGAAGACATCGTAGCCTTCGGCCTTCAGCCGGTCGGATTCGGCATCGGCCATGTCGCGATCGTAGAACGCCTTCGTGTCGGCCGGTCCGAAGAGCGGCACGTCGAATTCATACAGCTTGAATTGATCGGGATGGCTGGCCAGCAGGGCATAGCCGATTTCGGCGTCGCCGTTGTCGAGGTACTTTGAATAGGCATCGCCGACGGTGAGGCCCACGCGTCCTCCGGCGTAATTGCGAATCTTCTGCACCAGCCGCAGCTTGTCCGCCTGCTCGGGCGTGACGCTGCCGTCGGCAATCACGTCGTCGATCGGACGGAGCTGAGAATAGGAAGTCAGCGTGTTCTGGAGGATGGAGGCGAGATAGGCCGTATCGGGGTCACAGCCCGCCAGCGGGAGCATGACCCCGATGCACAGCGCAGCGCGAACCGTAAAGCTCAATCTCCCCCAATACGCGAACTGACGGGCCATCATCCCTACATCATATGCGCTGGCCGATTGTCAGACTTCCCTCGCCTTCCGGGTCGGAAAATCGGAGCGGCGTACTCAGGAACCGGTCGAGCCGGGGGCGTGCAGGTCATCCACGCTGCCCAGCCTCCGATAAAGCCGGAACGAATAGACGATTGACCAGACAACCGAGATCGCGAGGCTGGCCATCAGCACGATGAAGCAGACGATGTCCGAGGCGAACAGGGACGTGACGGCGACTATCAAGCCGGCGGCGACCATGACGCGTCCGCCCAGTCGATGGGTTCGCTCCCAGACGGTGTCGTTGGCCAGGGTCCAGGGTGTGCGAATTCCGACATAAAAGTTACGCGGGACTTTTCCCATCCAGTTTCCGAGCAGGGCGATGAACAGGCCGATGGCCAGCGCGATGGACGATCCGATTGGCAACGAAAACCCCGCGGCCGCGAGTATGAAGATCGTGTTCAACGCCAGCATCAGCAGGCCCACGCTGATGACGATGCGACCATAGGTCACCGCGATGGACTCGAGGTTCTCGCGAAATGGTCCGAGCTTCGGCAGCAAGACCAATAACAGCATGATCGCTGCCATGACCGCTGGAAACAGGCCTGCGGCCAGCCAGCGTGGACCCCATCCATCGACCTGTCCGTGAATGTTCCAATGCGTAGGAGCAGGATCGGGCAGCCGCGAATACATGACTGCATTGAAGAGGCAATTGGCCAGAACGATCAGCCAGATCCAGGTTATGTGTCTTTTTGCGATCATGGTTTCTGCTCCTCTGCTATCATCGCGTCGTGCGCGGGCGCCGCGGCACTGCCCGACAATCGGTCTGTCAGAAAACGAATCAGGTCTTCAACGACGCTTGTATTTAATCGGTATTCGATAAACTGACCGGCGCGGCGATCGGCGATCAGGTCGGCGCTCTTCAATACGTTGAGATGAAAGGAAAGCGCGCTCGGCGCGACGCCGAGTTTGTCGGCAAGGCTGCCGGCGTTGAGCGCCCCGTCGCGCAGGACGGCGAGGATTTTTCGCCGCGTCGGATCGGCCAGTGCCTTGAAGGATGCGTCGAAACCAAACATTGCGTCGCGGACCTCCAATTCAACATTTCAACGACTATTGAATTATAACGGGTGGTGACGCAGATTCTTTCGCGAATCCACTGCATAATGCCATAACTTAATTATCAGTAATAAGTTATGCGAATGATGCCATCCGATGCGAACCTGCGCTTTATTGACGAGCGACGTGGGGGATGCAGGATCAGGTCTTCCGGGCATGCCCGAAACGGCGGCATCGGACTGCGTGTCGGCCTGTCGTTGACCGCCGTCTTCGCGGATTTCCGGTGTGTGCGTGAAGGCGCCATCAATTTGTCAATCGTGTGATGGAACACGAGTACATGTGTGTCTGCTCGCGGCGGAGCGCTCGCCTTGAAATTAGACATCTGAAACACATCGTGCCGGTGCGACGTGCGCGTAGTCTTAGTCGCAATGGACCGCGGCCATGAGAGAAGAGACCAGTATGTTTGACAAAAGACTGTTTGCCAGCGTTTTCATCGGAATTGCCGTCGTCACAATCTCGACCAGCGGTTTGTTCGCCCAGAATCTCACGGTCGTCGCGCATTCACCTGCCCGGCATGCCATGACTCCGTCCCTGAACGGACCCATCTCGATCGACTTCGATCGGCCCGTGCTCACCTCATCGATTAATGCGTCGACCTTCCGCGTCTTCGGTCGCTGGAGTGGAACGTCGCTGGGCACGTTTTCGTTTTCGAACGGCGATCAGCGCGTGACCTTCACGCCGTTGCCGGGGCATTCGTTCTTCGCGGGCGAGATGGTCTTTGTAAACCTCTCGATGTCCATCACAGCTGCCGACACGACGACATTGCGCAACGCCGGCTACGCCTGCATGTTCATGACCCGCACCGCGCCGGCGACCCTGCAGTTCAACGAAATCGACGAGTTTTCCAACAGAACGCCGGGCCAGGGCACCACGCGCATCTATGGCGCCGCGGCTCCGGACCTCAATAACGACGGTTGGCTGGATATTTGCACGGTCAACGAAGACAGCCATGACCTGCGCATCTTCCTCAATCGCGCCGACGGCACCGGACTGTTTCACCCGTTTCTTACGCCGCCGCTGCCCATCGGTGTCGAGGCCAGCCCCAACGAGCCGGGCGATTTCAACAACGATGGCAACTCCGACATGGCTGTCGCGGCGTCCTCATCCGGCAGCGCCTGGGTGGCGCTGGGCCTCGGCAACGGAGCGTTTTCGCCCGCGCAGTCGATCACCACGGGGGCCGCGCCTCATGGCATCGCGGTGCTCGACGTGGATGGCGATGCTGACTGGGATTTGGCGACCGCCAACACCGGCGCCGGCAATGTTTCGCTCATGCTCAACAATGGCAGCGGCGTCTTCGGCGCGGCCGCCAATTTTGA
>CAYXEY010000140.1:8854-10218 GCA_964464105.1 uncultured Planctomycetaceae bacterium | reverse complement strand
TCCGGCAATTCATGCCGGTCAATCGTGCCGGCGGAGTGCCGGTAACTGCGCCGGCTATCTCAATCTGCCGATCATATCCGTGGCGGAGCGCCGGCGAAATGGACACCACACTCACGGAATCCCCGATTGGCGGCACGCGCGGCACGATTTCGCGCGGCCGAAACCCCTTAACCCATCGGCTCGACCGGCTGACGGTCCCGCCGGATTCACTCTCCTTTCGGATTGGCTCGAAGGCCCCGGGGCTTTCCATTCTGATTCCCGTCTACAACGAGCGGGCGACCCTTCGCGCCGTGCTGGATAAGGTTCGCGCGGTCGCATTCCCGGTGCGAACCGAAATCGTCATTGTCGATGACGGATCAACTGATGGAAGCCGCGATCTGCTGACCGACCTGCCGCCCTGGCGCGACGTTCGCGTGATCTTCCACGAGGCCAACGCCGGGAAGGGCGCGGCGATTCAGACCGCGCTGGCCCATGCGACCGGCGACGCCGTGGTCATTCAGGATGCCGATCTGGAGCTGGAGCCGGCCGATCTGCTGCCGCTCTTCGATGTGCTGCAGCGCGGCGAGGCCCAGGTCTGCTATGGCTCGCGCTTCCTCGGTGACACGCGACAGTTTCACGGGTTGTCGAGCTATTGGGCCAATCGCACGCTGAACTTCATCTGCAATCGGCTCAACGGCATTCGCATCAGCGACATGAACACGTGTTACAAGATGATGCGGACGGATGTCGCGCGGCGGCTCAACCTGGAGAGCCGCGGGTTCGCGATGGAGCCGGAGATCACGACCAAGCTCGCCCGCATGGGAGTAAAGATCGTGGAGCGACCGGTGCGGTACCGCCCGCGATCAAAGCACCTTGGCAAGAAGATACGCGCCAGCGCGGTATTCTCATATCTTGCAGCGATGTTGAAATTTCGGTTTCAACGCGAAGCACAGGCAACGCGTTCCAACGCATCTCAATTGTCGTTCGCTCGTTAAGGCCGTAGGCCTTCGGCCTGTGGCACCGGGCGATCTAGTTTGAATAGCGCGCCAGAAAATCCTCTCGCGTCAACACATTGGCGACCTTGCCAAATCGACCTGACGAATCCTCGCGCGTGTTCTCTACGAATACTAAATCGGGATCCTGCAAGCGAGGATCATCCCGCGAAATCGCGCCTCGTGATGCCGGAATGAAAATCGCGGTCACGGGACCGCGGTCGGGCTGCTCGCGTGGAAGGATGCGCGTGAGGGCTACATGCTGTTGCAAAGGTGAATCGACGGCGATGACGGCCTTTTGCCAGGCATATTCCCGGTAAACTTCATTCGCGTACTTCGTTACCAGGCCATCATGCTTCCAGGCGCGATGCTGATACCACGCCCCATCCGCTG